>JBDLRG010000200.1:0-6209 GCA_039800125.1 Actinomycetota bacterium | reverse complement strand
ACGGTCAGACGGCGACGGTGGGGACGGCGGTGGCGGTCGCGCCGAGCGTGATCGTGCGGGACGCCAACGGGAACCCGGTGCCCGGCGTGTCCGTGGCGTTCGAGGTGACCTCCGGTGACGGGAGCGTCACAGGGGCGTCGACGACAACGAACGCGAGCGGTGTGGCGACGGTGGGGAGCTGGACGCTGGGCGTGATTGCGGGAGCCAATACGCTGACGGCCACGAGCGCAGGGCTCACGGGCTCGCCGGTGACCTTCCGGGCGACGGGCACGGCAGGCGCGGCGATGCAGTATCTGGTCACCGTGTCGGACACGGCGCCGATCGCGGGCGCTACGATCACCATTTCGGCGCAGTTGGTGGACGCGAATGGGAACGCGGTCGAGCTGCCCGGGAAGACGGTGACGTGGACGAAGAGCGATACGGCCGGCAGTTTCGCTGCGGCGACCTCGGTCACCATGGACAACGGTGCCGCCACGACGACACTGACGACCACTGGCGCCGTGGGGACCGTGGTCACTGTCACCGCGACGGACGAGACGGGGGTGCGCGGCACGTCGGTAGCTATTGTGCCGGTGGTGGGTCCTGCAAGTCAGATTGCCAGCTACGCCGGCGGGGACCAGTCGGCGCCGGTGGGCACGGCGGTGCCGGTGCTGCCGAGCGTGATCGTGCGGGACGTCAACGGGAATCCCGTCGCGGGCGTGGAGGTGACTTTCGCTGTGGTGGCGGGCGGTGGGAGCATCACGGGGGCATCGGCGACGACGAACGCCTCGGGGATCGCGACGGTGGGAAGCTGGACACTGGGCATGACCGTTGGTGAGAACACTCTCACGGCGAGCAGTGCCGGCCTGACTGGTTCGCCGGTGACCTTCACCGCGTCGGGGAGGCTGGGAACCACGAGTCGCTATCGCGTGACGTCCTCGAATCTCGCTCCGGCAGCGGGAACGTCGGTGACGATCACAGCGCAGCTCCTTGATTCGAACGGCAATGCGATGGCGACGAGTGGTAAAACGGTCATCTGGACGAAGAACGTCTCTGGTGGAGCGTTTGATGTCGGAGCGTCCGTCACCGACGCGGCGGGTGTTGCAACGGTCCTCTTCACCCCATCCACCGTCGCAGGCACGATTACCGTGGCGATGGCGACGGATGATGAGAATCTCTCGGGATTGTCAGCCCCGATCACGACCGTCGCCGGTGCTGGCACACGGTATCTAGTGACCGTGTCGGAGGCCCTGCCTGTCGTCGGGAGCACTGTGACGGTCTCGGCGCAGCTGGCCGACGGATTCGGCAACCCAGTCACCACCATCGGGCAGAGGGTCACGTGGAGTCAGAGCGCGACCGGCGGGAGTTTCGGATCGGCAGTTTCGAACACCGATGCGACTGGCGTCGCCACAACGGAGTTCACGACGCCCACGGTGGCTGGTACCACCGTGTCCGTGACCGCAACGACGGATGATGTCACAGGCTCCTCGGCATCCTTCACTACTGTTGCGGGGCAAGCTACTCAAATCGTCGCCGACACCCGAACCGGTCAGGCAGCCTTTGTCGGTACGGCCGTGGAAACCATTCCTGCCGTACGCGTGCAAGATCTCTACGGCAATCCCATCGCCGGGGTCGCGGTGACGTTCACGGTGGTCTCGGGAGGAGGCAGTGTGACCGGGGCATCGTCGGTAACGGATGCGCGCGGGATGGCGACGGTGGGGAGTTGGACGCTGGGTTCAACCCCGGGGACGAACTCGCTCTCTGCAACGAGCGTTGGGCTCGCGGGGTCCCCTGTGACCTTCACGGCGATGGCGGAGAGCCGGGTGGCAAAGGTCTCCACAGGCTCCGGCCACTCGATGATTCTGCGTGCAGATGGAACGGTGTGGGGAATGGGTCACAACCTTCGTGGCGAGGTCGGAGATGGGACCACTGATGTCCGATCTGCCCCGGTCCAGGTTCTTGCCGGTGTGGCCGCGGTGTCATCCGGACAAGGTTTCACCATCGCCTTAAAGTCGGACTCGTCGGTGTGGGCTTGGGGCGACAATGACTTTGGTCAATTGGGAGATGGTTCAACGACGACGCGCCTCAGCCCAACCGCGATAGGATGGATTCGGGTCACATCGGTGAGTGCGGGATTCGGCCACAGCGTACTGTCTCGACGGCAGTTTGCAGAGCACCATGCGACCGGGGACAATAGCAGTGGGGCCTTCGGAGACGGGACTACGACGAGCCGAACGACTCCCAGTCCAGTCGGCACAGCGTTCCTCGGTGATTTCTCGACGGTATCCGCCGGGAACGGGTTTACGATGATCTTGAAGGCTGATGGCTCGCTGTGGGCGTCTGGCAGAAATGACCGTGGTCAGCTCGGGATTGGTACAACGACGAGTCGTACGACGGCGGCATTGGTAATGACGGGGGTCGCGTCGGTATCGGCGGGTTACGCGCACACCATGATTCTCAAGACGGATGGAACGCTTTGGGCGACTGGCCAAAACAACAACGGCGGCGGGGGAGGAAAGCTCGGTGATGGCACTCTCGTGGACCGTTCTGTGCCGGTTCAAATCATGTCTGGCGTGGCTGCCGTGTCTGCCGGCGGCCAACACACGATGATCCTCAAGACGGACGGCACGCTTTGGGCGACCGGGAACAACTCAGATGGACAGCTCGGTGACGGAACGACAACCAGTCGGGCGACGCCCGTGCAGGTCATGTCGGGTGTTGCCGCCGTAGCTGCTGGCGACACCCATACACTCATTCTCAAAGCCGACGGGACTCTTTGGGGGACCGGTCGAAATAATGTTGGGCAGCTCGGTGACGGGACCACGACGAGCCGGTCGACGCCGGTCCGGATTGCGCCGGCCTCGATGCCCTAACGACCGGGGATAGGACGACGGCCGAGGGGCGATGTACGTGAGGGGGGCCAGACGGTCTTTCGTCTGGCCCCCCTCGCATTAGGTCACTGCACAGTCACAGGGCTCTCCCCATTCCGTCACAGCGGTTCGAGGGCTACTCTTGGCGTTCCTTCCCCTCTGCGACCAATCGCACTATGACCGGTTACGCCGACATCACGTTCTCTGAGCTCGTTGCAAGGATGGCGTTGCTTGCCGATCGGCTCGAGTCGTCGAGTCCGGGTATGAAATCCAAGCACCAGCTCCGCGAGATTGATGCGGTGCTCGCTCTGGTACGTGAGAACAGGATTACGCAGGCGGATATCTTCTCCACGCAGGACAAGATGCTGTTCACGCGCTCCTTGGAGCGACTGCGGGCCTTCAAGGGGCAGCGTCACATCAAGTCTGTCAAGAAACGGGATCAGCACGGCTCGGACGAGATCGCCCGTCAACGCCTTGATCGCCGGTTGGCGGAGCGCCGCGGGGAAGTGGCCCCACCGCCGCCCCCCCCGCCCGAGCCCACTCCCGCTGAGCGGAAGCAGGCCCTGTTGGATGAGCGAGCCAGAAAAGAGCAGCTTCTTCGTGAGTTCCGGCGCGGGCGTCGGTGACGCGCGACGGAACTCACGAAGAAGTGCCGGTGCGATCACGCACCGTCGAACCGATCCGCCGCCATCACCTTCGTCCACGCCGTGACGAACGTCGCCACGAACCGCGGCATCGCGTCCGCCTCGGCGAACGACTCGGCCAGCGCGCGGAGCTGTGAATTCGACCCGAACACGAGGTCGGCACGCGTTCCCGTCCAACGGACGGCCCCCGTCGTGCGGTCGCGTCCCTCGAAGAGCTCCTGCGCCTCGGAGACCGCCTTCCACTCGGTTCGCATGTCGAGCAGGTGCACGAAGAAGTCGTTCGTGAGCGTCTCGGGCCGGTCGGTGAGCCGCCCGTGCTTCGACCCGCCGTGATTCGCCCCGAGCACCCGCAGGCCCCCCACCAGCGCGGTCATCTCCGGGGCGGTGAGCGTCAGCAGCTGCGCCTTGTCGAGCAGCATCGCCTCGGTCGAGACACTGAACCGGGTGCGCTGCCAGTTGCGGAACCCGTCCGCCTGCGGCTCGAGCCACGCGAACGACTCCACGTCGGTCTGCTCCTGCGTGGCATCGGTGCGGCCTGGCTGGAAGGGCACTGCCACGGGGTGGCCGGCCCGACGCGCGGCCTCCTCGATGGCGGCGACGCCGCCGAGCACGATGAGATCCGCCAGCGACACACGCATCCCGCCCGCCGCCGTGGTGTTGAACTCCCGCTGAATCGTCTCAAGCACCCCGAGCACGCGCGCGAGCTGCCGCGGCTCGTTGACCTCCCAGTCCTTCTGGGGGGCGAGCCGGATCCGCGCGCCGTTGGCCCCGCCACGCTTGTCCGAGCCGCGGAAGGTGGACGCCGAGGCCCACGCCGTGGTGACGAGCTCGGCGATCGTGAGCCCTGAGGCGAGGAGCCGCCCCTTGAGCTGGTCGATCTCCGCGGCGCCGATGAGCGGATGGTCGACGGCCGGAACAGGATCCTGCCAGGCGAGCACCTCGCTCGGGACGAGCGAGCCGAGGTAGCGGGCGCGCGGGCCCATGTCACGGTGCGTGAGCTTGAACCAGGCGCGGGCGAACGCGTCCGCGAGGGCCTCGGGGTTCGCGCGGAACCGCTCGGAGATTGCGCGGTACGCCGGGTCGGTGCGCATCGCGATGTCCGCGGTCGACATCGCGGGGAGCACGAAGGTGTTCGGGCGGTGCGCGTCGGGCACGGTGCGCGCGGCGACCTTGTCGGTCGGCTCCCAGATCCAGGCGCCGGCCGGGCTCTTCACGAGTTCCCACTCCCACCGGAAGAGGGTCTCGAAGTAGGCATTGTCCCAGCGCGTCGGCGTCGGGGTCCACGCCCCCTCGAGGCCGGAGGTCGTGGTGTCGGCGCCCTTCCCGTTGCCGAGGCGGTTCCGCCAGCCGAGGCCCTGCTCCTCCATCGTCGCCCCCTCGGGCTCCGGGCCCACGAGGCCCGGGTCGCCGGCGCCGTGCATCTTGCCGAAGGTGTGGCCACCGGCCACGAGCGCGACGGTCTCTTCGTCGTTCATCGCCATCCGACGGAACGTCTCGCGGATGTCGCGCGCCGAGGCGAGGGGGTCGGGGGTGCCGTTCGGCCCTTCGGGGTTCACATAGATGAGCCCCATCTGGACCGCGGCGAGGGGATTCGCGAGCTCGCGGTCACCCGAGTACCGCTTGTCGCCGAGCCACTCGGCCTCCGGGCCCCAGTAGATGTCCTGCTCGGGCTCCCAGACGTCCGCGCGTCCGCCGGCGAACCCGAAGGTGCGGAACCCCATCGACTCAAGCGCGACGTTCCCGGCGAGGATCATCAGATCCGCCCAGGAGAGCTTCGCGCCGTACTTCTGCTTGATTGGCCAGAGGAGGCGGCGGGCCTTGTCGAGGTTGCCGTTGTCGGGCCAGCTGTTGAGCGGGGCGAAGCGCTGCGTGCCGTTACCGGCGCCGCCACGGCCATCCGCGGTGCGGTAGGTGCCCGCCGAATGCCACGCCATCCGGATGAAGAGCGGACCGTAGTGGCCGTAGTCCGCGGGCCACCAGGGCTGCGACTCGGTCATCAGGGCCGTCAGGTCCGCCACCACGGCATCGAGATCGAGCGTGCGAAACGCCGCGGCGTAGTCGAAGTCGGCGCCCATCGGATCGCCGGCAGGCGGGTTCTGGTGGAGCATGCCGAGCTGGAGCTGCTCGGGCCACCAGTCTCGGTTGGAGCGGCCGCCGGTGGGGGTGGCACCATGCATCACGGGGCACTTGCCGGGGGCGGCGGAGGGTCGATCGGACATCTGGTCTCCGAGGGTTCGAACGTGGGGGGAGGTGATGGGGGAACCGCGCGAAACCAGGTGCCGCTGTGCGCCGAGTTCCCATCGGGTGAAACCACGTGTGATGAACACGAAGACCGCCATCACGGTTTCCCGCACGTCGTGCGGTGGGGCCCTGACGCCAGGGGATTGTCGGAGGGAAGGCGTCCCGGACGCCTGACACGGGATGCGCGCTCCGCCCGATGGAGTGCCGCGGACTCGATGGCGACACTCCCCGCGTGGGACGCACGTCATGCGGGAGCACCCCTCGGGTGGGGCGCTCCCGGCCGATGATCGGCCGTGCGAGCGGTGGAGGGGACTCCGATGGGATGGTTCAAACGGGAAGGGTGGCGCGGGAGACGCGTCCGGCTAGCCGTCGTGCTTGGCGTGCTCGGTGCGGTGGTCGCCTGTCGCGATGATGTGAGCCCGGCGCGGGTAGCGGGCCCGGCGTCGGAGGCGCAGGTCGTCAGTGGGCCGCCGAA
>JBDLRG010000199.1:0-8318 GCA_039800125.1 Actinomycetota bacterium | reverse complement strand
CTGAGGCGGCACCTCGTAGCCTTGTCGCGTGACGTACCCCCAGGTCGACCCGCAGCCGGACTTCCCGGCCATCGAGGAGGCCGTGCTCGAACGCTGGGAACGCGAGGGCACGTTCGAGGCGAGCGTCGCCGCCCGTCCGGCCGGTGAGGGCGGGGCCAACGAGTTCGTCTTCTACGACGGCCCCCCGTTCGCCAACGGGCTGCCGCACTACGGGCACCTGCTCACCGGGTACGTGAAGGACGCTGTGCCGCGTTACCAGACGATGCGGGGTCGACGGGTGGAGCGTCGTTTCGGCTGGGACTGTCACGGACTCCCGGCCGAGGTGGAGGCAGAGAAGGAACTCGGCATCGCCGGCCATCCCGAGATCGCGGCCTTCGGTATCGACAGGTTCAACGACGCCTGCCGGACGAGCGTGCTGCGCTACACCGACGAATGGCGTCGCTACGTCACCCGACAGGCGCGCTGGGTGGACTTCGACGACGACTACAAGACGCTCGACCTCCCCTACATGGAGAGCGTGATGTGGGCCTTCCGCACGCTGTGGGACAAGGGCCTGATCTACGAGGGTTTCCGGGTCCTGGCCTATTGCTGGCGCTGCGAGACGCCCCTGTCGAACACCGAGACCCGGATGGACGACGTCTACCGCGACCGACAGGATCCTGCCCTCACCGTGGCGTTCCGTCTCGAGACCGGCGAGGACCTTCTGGCGTGGACCACCACGCCATGGACGCTGCCGTCCAACCTCGCTCTCGCGGTGAACCCTGCGGTCGACTACGCCGTCCTCGCCATGCCCGACGGACGGCGCGTGATCATGGCCGAGGCCCGGGTGCCCGCCTACGAACGCGAGCTCGAGGGGGCGGAGCACGTGGCAACGGTCTCCGGCGCGGAGCTCGTGGGTCGGGGATACGAGCCGCTCTTCCCGTTCTTCTCCGGGACCGAGAACGCCTTCCGGGTCCTCGCCGCCGACTTCGTCACCGTCGCGGACGGCACCGGGGTGGTGCACATGGCGCCGGGATTCGGCGAGGACGACCAGATCGCCTGCACGGCGGCCGGGATCCCGACGGTGTGCCCGATGGACGAGCACGGTCGCTACACCGCCGAGATCGTTCCCTGGGCCGGACGCCACGTCTTCGACGCCAATCCCGACATCATCCGGGAACTGAAGGTGAGGCCGGGCACGGTCCTGCGGCACGAGACCTACGACCATCCCTACCCCCACTGCTGGCGATGCGCGGAACCCCTCGTGTACCGGGCCGTCTCGTCGTGGTTCGTCGAGGTGACGAAGTTCCGCGACCGCATGGTGGAACTGAACAAGGGCATCGAATGGGTCCCGGCGCACGTGCGTGACGGAACCTTCGGCAAGTGGTTGGAGAACGCGCGGGACTGGTCCATCAGCCGCAACCGGTTCTGGGGATCGCCCATCCCGGTGTGGAAGAGCGACGATCCCGCTCATCCCCGGGTCGATGTCTACGGGTCGATCGCGGACCTCGAGCACGACTTCGGTGTGAAGGTGCCCGATCTGCATCGCCCGGCGGTCGACGATCTCGTGCGCCCGAATCCCGACGACCCCACCGGGCGGTCGATGATGAGGCGCGTCCCCGAAGTGCTGGACTGCTGGTTCGAGAGCGGTTCGATGCCCTTCGCCCAGGTGCACTACCCCTTCGAGAACAAGGAGTGGTTCGACCAGCATCATCCGGGCGACTTCATCGTCGAGTACGCGGCTCAGACCCGGGGATGGTTCTACACGTTGCACGTGCTGGCGACCGCACTCTTCGACCGTCCGTCCTTCTCCACATGCGTCGCCCACGGGGTGGTGCTGGGCGACGACGGAGCAAAGATGTCCAAGAGCCTGCGCAACTACCCCGATCCGATGGAGGTGTTCGCCGAGCACGGGTCGGACGCGATGAGGTGGTACCTGCTGTCGTCACCGATCCTGCGGGGCGGCGACTTCTCCGTGACCGAGCAGGGGATCCGCGAGACGGTCCGGCAGGTCCTGCTGCCACTGTGGAACTCCTGGTACTTCCTCTCGCTCTATGCCAACGCCGAGGGCGTGCGCGGCGCGTGGCGCACCGACTCGGAGCACGTACTCGACCGCTACATCCTCTCCAAGTTGTCCGCGGCGACGTCAGAGGTCACCGCGGCGATGGACCGCTTCGATCTCTTCGCCGCGTGCCAGGAGATCCGCACCTTCCTCGATGTCCTCACCAACTGGTACATCCGCCGGAGCCGGGACCGCTTCTGGCGCGGGGACAGAGACGCCGTCGACACGCTCCATACCGTCCTGTCGGTGACGGTGTCGCTCGCGGCGCCGCTCCTGCCGATGGTGGCGGAGCGGATCCATGAGGGCCTGTCGGGGTCGGACGTGAGCGTCCACCTCGGGGATTGGCCCGATGCCGCCGCGCTCCCGCGCGACGACGAACTCGTGGAGGCCATGGACATGGTGCGCGAGGTGTGTTCCGCCGCGCTCGGAGTGCGCAAGGCCCACGGTCGACGCGTGCGTCTGCCGCTGGCTTCGCTGACGGTGGCGTCCCCCCGTGCGGCGAGCCTCGCCCCGTTCGTCGGCATCATCGCCGACGAGGTCAACGTCAAGAGAGTCCATCTCGGCGACGACGCAACGGTGGCCGCCACCCAGGAGCTCCAGGTGACGCCCGCCGTCATCGGTCCGCGTCTCGGCCCGCGCACGCAGGCCGTGATCGGCGCGGTCAAACGCGGCGAGTGGGAACGCGTCGGTGAGGACATCCACGTGGCGGGGGAGCGGCTCGGACCGGGCGATTACACCCTCCGTCTGGTGACGGGGGCCGGGTCACCGGCACAGGCTCTCTCCGACGGTGAGAGCGTCGTCATGCTCGACGTGGAGGTCACCGTCGAACTGGAATCCGAGGGACTGGCGCGGGACCTGGTTCGGGTCGTGCAGCAGGCCCGCAGGGACGCGCGCCTCGACGTCAGTGACCGCATCCGTCTCGTCATCGGGGCGGAGGACGAGGTGCGGGAGCGACTGGCCCCCTTCATGGTCCTCGTGGGCGATGAGACCTTGGCCACGAACATCGAATGGGATCCGACCCTTCCCCGTGACGCCTCCCTCGAGGGCGCCTCGGTGGGGGTCGCTGTCTTCCGCGCGCACTGAGCGACTCCCGGAGCAACCGGGAAATCCGCCCCTAGCCTCTCGGGCGACACGACGCGCGACGGGCGGGTCGGCAACGAGTCGGTGTTCCACCCCGTGGAGCCCGCCAGGAGGGTCCCATGGCCGCGAAGAAGTCCGCACCGAAGAAGTCCGCAGTCAAGGCGGTTTCCGCCAAGAAGTCGGCGAAGAAGTCCGCACCGAAGAAGGCGGCGACGAAGAAGGCCGCCAAGAAGTCGGCCGTCACGACCGCGAAGAAGGCCCCGAAGAAGTCGGTGAAGAAGTCCGCACCGAAGAAGGCGGCGACGAAGAAGTCCGCGCCGAAGAAGGCGGCGGCGAAGAAGGCGGCTGCGAAGCCGGTCGCGACGAAGGCGGCCCCCGGGAAGAAGACCGTGAGCACGAGGGCTCCCGGCGCTCCGGCCAAGCCGGCGACCCCCGTTCGTTACGTCATCGTGAAGGGCCCGATCCAGGACGGCATCGCCTCCACCAAGGACTTCGACCTCAAGTTCCTCTTCGCCCAGCGCGAGGCTCTGCTCACCGAGCGCGTCAAGCTGGTCGGTCAGGCGGAGCGCCTCGAGAAGGAAGCCAACTCCCTCATCGAGGATGCCGAGATGGGGGATGTCCAGTTCGATGAGGAGGGCGGTCAGGGGGACTCCCTGGTGGTCGAGCGCGACCTCGATCTGTTCCTCTCTGCCCAGGCGAAACAGACCGTCGAGGAGATCGACGCCGCTCTTGCCCGACTCAAGAAGGGCGAGTACGGATACTCGACCGTGTCCGGCCTGCCGATCCCCAAGGAGCGCCTGCGCGCATTGCCCTGGGCCACGGAGCTCGTCACCGAGCGCGCCGGTGTCTTCTCCCGATCCTGAGGTCCGTTCGGCAGGTCCGCTGTCGCCCGTCGCGGTCCTGCTCGTCACGGCCGCGGTGCTCATCGCCGACCAGTCGTCCAAGCATTGGGCCGTGAACTCCCTCGCCGGTGGGCGCGTGGTCGACTTGCCGGGAACGCTGCAGTTCGCCCTCGGTTACAACAGCGGATTCGCCTTCGGCACGGCCGAGGGTCTCGGGCGTTGGATCGGTCTGCTGGCGATCGTGGTCATCGTCGGGCTCGTCGCTGCCGCGCTCCGTGCCGCGGGACGGGTGTCGTCGACGGGGTTGGTGTTGATCGCCGCCGGTGCCGCCGGAAACGTGGTGGACCGGATGTTCCGCGACGAGGGTCTGCTCGCCGGGAAGGTCGTGGATTTCATCGACCTGCAGTGGTGGCCCGTGTTCAACATCGCCGACAGTGCGATCACGGTGGGGGCGGTGCTCGTGGCGGTCGCGTCCTTCCGCGAATCGGCGGAGAAGCCGGAGACCGCATCGTGATCGTGCGCGAGACGGTGCCCGCCGCCCTCGCGGGCGAACGTCTCGATCGGATCGTGTCGATCATCGCCGACGTGTCGCGCTCGCAATCCTCGGCCCTGGTCGCCGGGGGAGGCGCCCTTGTGGACGGTCGCGAGTGTCTGTCGGGCAAGGTCCGCCTCACGGAAGGCCAGGAGGTCGCCGTGGACCTCGCCCGAATCCCCGAGGAGGAGTTGCCCACTGCTGAGGACGGGATCGAATTTCGACTCGTCTACGAGGACGCCCATCTGGCCGTGATCGACAAACCCGCGGGACTGGTCGTGCACCCCGCCCCGGGGCACCGTTCCGGCACGCTCGTGAACGGCCTGTTGCGACGATGGCCCTCCATCGCAGGCGTGGGGGAACCTCGGCGCCCCGGCGTCGTCCATCGCCTCGATGCGGGAACGACGGGCCTCATGCTCGTGGCCCTCACCGTCGATGCCCACACCGCCCTCGTGTCGCTGCTCGCGGCGCACGACGTTGTTCGCGAGTATCTCGCGGTCGCGTGGGGGCACTTCGAGTCCTCCTCGACGGTCGTGGACGCACCGATCGGCCGCGATCCCCGCGATCCTCTGCGCATGGCCGTCGTGCGCGACGGCAAGTGGGCGCGCACACGACTCACCGTCGAGCGCGAATGGAACGACCCACCCGCCAGCCTGGTCCGATGCTCGCTGGAGACGGGGCGCACCCACCAGATCCGCGTCCATCTCGCGGCGACGGGACATCCGGTGGCCGGCGACGCCCTCTATGGGGGTGCCAGGTCGGGTCTGTCCCTCCCGCGACCGATGCTCCATGCCGAGCGCCTCAGTCTCGTTCATCCCTTCCTCCACGAGGAGATGTCGTGGCACTCGCCGGTGCCCGACGACATGGGCTCTCTCATCGGGCGCTGGGAGTCCTCGGGTTCCTGAGACGCGATCGGCGGGGGATCAGTGGTCGTGGTCCTCGAGGCTCGGCCACGGTGCCCTTCCGGCGGCCGCATCGGTGATGGCCTGCAGGGTGTAGGCGCCGAGGTGCTCGCGCATGTGGCGCGCGGCCAGGTCCCAGATGGCGAGGAGCACGCACTGGCCCTCGTGGTCGCACGAGCCGTCCTGGTGGGGCTGTCCGAAATCACCGAGCGTGATGGGGCCGTCCACGGCCGAGACGATCTCGGCGAGACGGATCTCGGTGGCGGGTCGGGCGAGGACGTATCCGCCACCGACGCCGCGCTTCGAGCGAACGAGCCCCGCTCCCTTCAGCGAGAGGAGGATCTGTTCCAGGTAGGGCTGGGGGAGTCCGGTCCGTTCCGCGATGTCGCGCACGGAGGTCGGCCCAGTGTGCTCGCCGTGAAGGGCGAGCGAGAGGAGGGCCCGACAGGCATAGTCACCCCGAGTGGAGACGCGCACGGACCCATCGTAGGTGGTGAACTGGAGCGGTGACCCCTCCCGCGCCACTGCTTCCCCGCTATGGCGACGGGTGCCTGTCGGACGTGGTCGCCGCCCTGGGTGTGCCGTCGGGGGAGCCGCCCACCTGGGTCCCCGAGCCTGCCCGTGGTGCAGACCGGGTGGTGCTCCTCGTGCTCGACGGACTCGGATGGAATCAGATGCTCGCCCACCGGCACCAGCTCCCCGTCCTGTCCGGTTTCCTCGGTGGGCCGGTGATGTCGGTCGTTCCCTCGACCACCGCGACCGCGCTGACGTCCCTCACCACCGGACTCGACCCGGCCTCGCACGGACTGGTGGGGTGGCGCATGCTCATGGGCGACACGGTGATGAACGTGCTGCGATGGGTCGACGACGACGGCGTCGACCTGCGACGTCGCCATGAGCCGGGCATCGTCCAAGCGTGTCCGCCCTTCCTCGGCATGCGCGTTCCGGTGCTGTCGAGGGTGGAGCTCGAGGGAACGGCGTTCACGGCCGCCCATCTCGCCGGGACGATACCGCGCGGCTGGCGACTGTCGAGCAGTCTCCCGCATGGCATCACGTCGGTGCTCGATGACGGGCACACTTTCGTCTACGCGTATTACGACGGAATCGACAGGATCGCCCACGAGCGAGGGTTCGGTCCGTACTACGACGCAGAACTCGCCCACGTCGACCGCCTCATCGGGGACATCCTCGATGCACTCCCTCCCGACGTCGTGCTCGTGGTCACGGCGGATCACGGTCAGGTCCATGTCGGGGATGCCGTCATCCGGCTGGAGGACCCTGTCACGTCGCTGGTGCGGCGCCGTTCGGGCGAGGGGCGGTTCCGCTGGCTGCACGCGGTTCGCGGCCGGGAGAGGGCTCTTCTCGAGGCCTGCGGCACGCATGCCGACGTGGCCTGGGTGGTGTCGCGGGAACAGGTGGTGGACGAGGGGTGGATGGGGCCGCGCATGGCCGACGAGGTGCAGCGTCGTCTCGGCGACGTGGCTCTGGTGGCCCGGGCGCCGGTGTCCTTCGAGGATCCCGCCGAAGCCGGTGGCCATCCGCTCGTGTGTCGCCACGGGTCGGTGACCCCCGACGAGATGCTCGTTCCCCTCGTGGCCCGGCGCCGCGGAGGGGATCGATGACGTCCCCTGCTGGCAGACTGGAGCCGTGACCTCCACGAACGATCCCGCTCCCCACGTGCCCCACCCCGAGGTGGTCCAGGCGGTTCCGTCGTCGCCCGACGGTGTCGGTGGCGACATGGAGAGCGTCACCGAGCCGGCGAAGGTGATGCGCATCGGCTCGATGGTCCGCCAATTGCTCGAGGAGGTGCGCGGTTCCAGCCTCGATGAATCGAGCCGCGAACGACTGGCCGAGATCTACGAGCGCTCCATCGTCGAGATCTCCGACGCCCTGTCGCCCGACCTGGCCGAGGAACTCCATGTTCTGGCCCTGCCGTTCAAGGAAGGGGAGATTCCCTCGGAGGGAGAGTTGCGTGTGGCCAAGGCACAGTTGGTCGGCTGGTTGGAGGGTCTCTTCCACGGCATCCAGGCCACACTCTTCGCCCAGCAGCTCGCGGCCCGTCAGCAGATCGAGCAGATGCGTCAGATTCCCGGGCAGGGGAATCCCCCCGCCCAGGGGGGCACCTACCTCTGACGGCCGCGGCCGGGGTGTTCCCCGAACCGCGCAGCATCCGACTGCTACCTTCGGCGTTCTGCGGTCGAGAGGAGGCGAGGAAGAGTGGCGAGCACGGAATCCTTCGCCCACCTCCACGTCCACTCCGAGTACTCGATGCTCGACGGGGCCGCCCGCCTCGACCAGCTCGTTGCCAAGGCCGTCGCTGACGGCCAACCCGCGCTGGGGATCACCGACCACGGCAACATGTACGGGGTCATCGACTTCTACAAGGAGTGCCGCAAGCAGGGAATCAAACCGATCATCGGCACCGAGGCCTACATGGCTCACGATCACCGCACCGAGCGCATCGCGCGGCGCGGAAAGCTCGACGACAACGGCGGCTCCGACGAGGGCGGGCGCAAGCAGTACTACCACCTCACGCTCCTTGCAGAGAACAACGAGGGCTACCGCAATCTCATCAAGTTGTCGAGCCTTGCGTTCCTCGAGGGCTATCACTACAAGCCGCGAATGGATTGGGAACTTCTCGAACGGCATGCCTCCGGTCTCATTGCCACCACCGGTTGCCTCGGTGGGCATGTTCTTCAGTCGCTGCTCAACGGAGACGAAAAGGGCGCACTCGAAAAGGCCGGTCGCCTCCAGGAGATCTTCGGAAAGGGAAATCTGTTCGTCGAACTCCAGAACCACGGGCTCGAGAATCAGATTGCGACCAATCCGAAACTCATCGAGATCGCAAACAAGATCGGTGCGCCTCTGTTGGCCACCAACGATTCTCACTACGTCAACCAGTCCGACCACGAAGCACACGA
>JBDLRG010000198.1:0-4971 GCA_039800125.1 Actinomycetota bacterium | reverse complement strand
ACAGCCTGTCGATGAACGCATGGTCGTTCGCCGGGACGACGATGTCGGCGAGGGGATGCTGGAAGAAGAACATGTACCAGCTGCGCGCGACCTGGTCGAGGTTCGAGACGAAGGCGGCTCCGACGGCGGGTCCCGGCGGCACCGACATACCCACCACCCGGCGCCATCGATCGGGTTCCGACGCCGCCGCCCCGTAGGCCGACGGGGCTCCCCAGTCGTGTCCGATGATGACCGCGTCCCCGTCCCCGCCGAGCACCTCGTGCAGCGCGTTGGCGTCGGCAGAGAGAGCGCCGGTCTGGTACATCCCGTCGGAGGCGAGCGACGTCGGGTGGTAACCGCGCGTGAAGGGAGCCACTGCGCGGAATCCGGCTCCCGCCAGGGCCGGCAGCAGATGGCGCCAGGAATGGGCGGAATCGGGGAATCCGTGCAGGCACAGAGCGAGCGGACCGGAACCGCATTCGAGAAGGGTGAATTCGACGCCGTTGGCAACCGCCCGGCCCGTGGTGATGTCGGCCATGGCAGAACCGTAGTCCCCTCGATGCGACGGGCGTCACGCCAACGCCCCGTGGACTCCCGCGGCATCGCGCCGTATCGTCACCCGAATGGGGGCAGGGAGATGTTGACCGTGACGGTGCACGGCGTGCGCGGATCGTCTCCCGTGTGCGGTCCCGACACCGTCCGATACGGCGGCAACACCTCGTGCGTGGCCCTCGAATCGCCGGGGCGTCGCCCCATCGTCTTCGACCTCGGTACGGGATTGCGATCGTTCGGCACCCCGTGGCAGGGACGCGAGGGGACACCGATCGACCTCCTCGCCCTCGTCACGCACCTCCACTGGGACCACATCCAAGGTCTGCCGTTCTTCCCGCCGTTGTTCAACCCCCGTTCGCACGTCGAGCTGCTCGGACCGGCACAGGATCACGGTTCTTTCGAGGACGGGATGCGCGATGCCGTGCGTCCCCCGATGTTCCCCGTGACATTCGACGACTTCCCGGGGACGTTCTCCTTTCGCGACATGGGGGACTCCGACATCGAGGTCGACGGGTGGCGCATCCGTTCCCGGTTCGTGCCCCATCTCGGTCCGACCCTCGGCTACCGCGTGGAGATCGACGGCAGGTCGGTGGCCTACATCTCCGACCACCAGCAGACCCTCGACGGACCCTTCGTCGTGCCCGACTCCGTGCACGAGCTGGCCGACGGTGCGGACGTGCTCATCCACGATGCCCAGTACACCGAGGCCGACCTCGTGCACAAGGAGCGGTGGGGGCACTGCACCCCGGACTTCGCCCGCTTCGTCGCGCGCGAATGCGGTGCGGGGACCCTGGTGCTCCACCACCACGACCCGTCGCGCACGGACGCCGAACTCGACGCACTCGCCTGCGAGGGGCGGGTGTCCGGCAACGAGAGGGTGGGTCGCGAGGGCCTGCGACTCGAACTCTGAGGACGACGGCCGCCCGGCGCCGCGCGTCTACTGTGTGCCCGTGGCCGCATCCGTCGACTCCGCCCACTTCCGCGACGTGCTCGGGCGCGTCCCGACCTCCGTCGTCGTCGTCACGGGAACCGATGCGGGCGGCGTCCCGAGGGGGATGACCATCGGCTCCTTCGTGTCGGTCTCGCTCGACCCGCCCCTCGTGGGGTTCTTCATCGGCACCGGTTCGCGCTCATGGGAGGCCATCGCGCCGTCGGGGCGGTTCTGCGTCAACGTGTTGGCGGCCGGGCAGGACGAGATCTGCTGGCGATTCGCCAAGGAGGGCGACGACAAGTTCGCGGGACTCGGATGGTCCGCATCCGGGCTCGGCGACCCGGCGATCGACGGATGCGCCGCGCGCATCGACTGCACGATCGAGTCCGTCACTCCGGCCGGCGACCACGCGTTCGTGCTGGGGCGGGTGCACTCTCTGTCCGGGTCCGACGACGTCGACTCTGCGATGGTGTTCTTCCGCGGCAGGGTCGCGGGCATCACGCACGCCGGGTGAGGGCCCATGGTCGCCCGTCTGTTGTGCGCCGCGGTGGGAGCGGTGATCGCCTATGCCGGGGCGACGAAGCTCGCCGACTTCCCCCGCTGGCGCCGCGATGCGCGCGTCCAGGGCGTCGCCGCTCCCCTGGCTGCGGCATTGCCCCCTGTGGAACTGCTGCTGGGCGGCTGGCTCGTGGTGTCCGATCCCGCTCCCGTGCCGATGGCGCTGGCGACGGTGCTGCTCCTCGTGTTCACCGTGTTCCTCATCGTGCAGGTGTCGGCACGGTCGACCGTGCCATGCGCCTGCTTCGGCGCGCGCAGTTCCCGACCGCCGGCGTGGCGGGACGTGCTGCGCAACCTCGCACTCATCGCCGCACTGACGGCGGCGGCCGGTCTCAGTTGACGGAACCGGTGGCAGCGAGGACGAAGGCCAGGGTGCGGGCCTCGTCGCGCCATTGTTCGTAGCGCCCGGACGGTCCGCCGTGACCGGCACCCATCTCGCAGCGCAGGAGCACGAACGTCCCCGGTGACTCGTGCCGGAGGCGGGCCACCCACTTGGCGGGCTCGTGGAAGCTCACCCGGGGGTCGTTGAGACCGGCCGTGACGTAGAGCATCGGGTAGACGTCGTCCCGGGTGTTGTCGTAGGGGGAGTAGCCCTCGATGTAGGAGGCGAAGGGCTCGGAGCGGGGGTCACCCCACTCCTCCCATTCCGTGACGGTGAGGGGCAGGCTCGGATCGCTCATCGTCGTGACGACGTCGACGAAGGGCACCTCGGCGACCGCCCCGACGAAGCGACGAGGGGCCATCGTGATGCAGGCACCCACCAGAAGACCCCCGGCGCTCCCGCCCCGGACGACGAGACGCCGACCGTCGCCGATGCGGGCGGATTCGATGTGGTCCGCGCAGGCGAGGACGTCGGTGAAGGTGTTGCGCTTGGCGAGCAACTTGCCTTCGAGGTACCAGTGCCGACCCATCTCGCCGCCGCCGCGCGGGTGGGCGAGCGCCCACACCCATCCGCGGTCGAGGAGCGACAACCGGGCCACGGAGAACCACGGCGGCATCGAGGCCTCGTAGGAGCCGTACCCGTACAACAGGACGGGAGCCGTGCCGTCGAGGGGTGTGTCCGCGCGGTGCACGATGTCGAGGGGTACTCGCGTGCCGTCGGGCGCCACGGCCCACTCTCGTCGGGAGATGTAGGCCCCGAGGTCGCAGTTCGGCGTGGGGGTGCGCTTCAGCGTGGCGAGTTCGCTCCGGGCGACCGACCACGAGGCGGTGGTTCGGGGCACCGTGAGGGACTGGTACGAGAGTCGGATGTCGTCGGTCTCCCAGTCGGGGTTCGATCCGAGACCGACATCGTGGGGCTCATCGAGGACGGTGACAGGAGAGGTCGACCCGTCGCGTCGCACGACGGAGACGACCTGCTGGGCGTCCCGCCAGCGCACCATGACGGCGAACCCGGCGAAGCAGTCGAACTGCACGATGCGGCTGCCCTCCTGGTGGGGGACGAAGGGACGCCAGACGGAGGGTGCGTCGCGGGTCGCGAGGTGCACCGCGAAATCCACTGCGTCGAGGTTCGACACGATCGCGAGCGCGTCCCCCCAGTCGTCGATCTGGTATTCGACGTCGTCCCGTCGCGGGGCAACGCACTGCACGGGTGCGAGCACGTCCGCGGCGTCGATGAGCCAGCACTCCGACGAGGTGCGACTGCCCGACTCCACCACGATGAGGGCCCCCGACCTCGTTGCGCCGACACCGACGAAGAAACGCTCGTCGGACTCCTCGAACACGAGGACATCAGCGGCCGTGGACGTCCCCATCTCGTGGCGCCACACGCGCCAGGGGCGCATCGCCTCGTCGGGGGTGACGTAGAAGAGGTGACGGTCGTCGGCCGACCACGCGGTGCCGCCCCAGGACGTGTCGGGAACGATGTCGGGCAGGTCGAGGCCCGTGGTGAGGTCGCGCACTCGCAGGGTGAAGTGTTCACCACCGTCGGTGTCGGCCGACCAGGCGAGCAGGTTCCCGCCGTTCGACACGTCGAGTGCACCGAGGGAGAAGAAGTCGTGTCCCGCCGCTTCGACGTTCTCGTCGAGGAGCAGGTCCTCGCCGGCCGTGTCGACGGTGCGCCCTCGGGTGTGGATGGCGTAGCTCTTGCCGGCCTCGGTGCGACTCGTGTACCACCACCCGCGATGGTGCACGGGCCAGGACACGTCGTCCTCGTCGATGCGGGACCTGATTTCCTCGTAGATTTCCTCGATGGATCCGGCCCGTCCGGCGAACCACCGGTCGGACCAGGAGTTCTCGGCCTCGAGATAGGCGATGGTTGCCGGGTCGTCCTTGTCGCGCAACCAGGCCCAGGGGTCCTCGACGGTGCCCGTGGGACGGACCCAGCGGTGCTCCCGGCGGGGTGCGAGGGGCGGCGAGGTCGGGATGTCTGTCACGTCCACCGAGGCTAGGAGCCCGCCCGAGCCGCCGATACCGTGATCGCGTGCGGGTGTGGATCGACCAGGACCTGTGCACGGGTGACGGCCTGTGTGTGGACCACTGCCCCGAGGTCTTCGTGCAGCTCGAGGACGGCATCGCCTACGTGGCCACCGACGGGTTCCCCCTCAACGACCCCGGCGGGTCGCGGTCGTTGGCTGCGGTTCCCCCGCGCCTCGAGCAGAACGTCGTGCAGGCCGCCGATGTCTGCCCGGGGGAGTGCATCTTCATCGAGATGGACGACCCGAGACCCCGGGTGACGGCCGGGGATTCCTCCCGCACCGCCCCCTGACCCGCCTCCATTTGCCCAAATAAGGACGGGTTCTCGGCGCAAATACCTTCCGTGTTTCACCCTGCAAGTACCGTGGTCGCAGGACATGAAGCGCTCGGACTTTTCCCACCTTCCCCACGGTCTGGCCGCCGCCCTCGATGAGGTGGGCACCTGGTGGACCCCTCTCATCATCTGGGCGATCGCCGGGGGGCACACCCGGTTCGACCCCCTCCAGGCCGAACTGGACATCGCGCGCAACATCCTC
>JBDLRG010000197.1:0-15072 GCA_039800125.1 Actinomycetota bacterium | reverse complement strand
CCCACGCCCGACGCATCGCCGAGACCTTCGGTCTCTACGACCGGGCGCTCCTCTCCACCGGCATCGTCTCGGTGGACTGGGACGAGGCGTCCGCCCGCTGGATCGTGCGCACGGATCGCGGAGACGAGCTGCGCGCGAGGTGGCTGTGCATGGGCACGGGGCCGTTGCACCGACCCAAGCTCCCCGCGGTCCCCGGCCTCGAGACCTTCGGCGGCCCCGCCTTCCACACGAGCCGGTGGGATTGGTCGGTGACCGGGGGAGACCCCGGGGGTGCGCCCATGACGGGGCTCGCCGGCAAGCGAGTGGGCATCATCGGCACGGGTGCCACGGCCGTGCAATGCATTCCCCATCTCGCGCGCTCGGCCGGGGAACTCCTCGTGTTCCAGCGCACGCCGTCGGCGGTGGATGCGCGCAACAACTCTCCCATCGATCCCGCGTGGTTCGCCGGTCTCGAACCGGGTTGGCAGAGGAAGTGGATGGAGAACTTCACCACGCTCCAGACGCTCGGGTTCGCCGACGACGACCTCGTGATGGACGGCTGGACCGACATCTCGCGCCGCATCCGGGACCGGGTGGTCGCCCTCGTCGCGGCCGGTGCGCAACCCGACGCCGACACCCTGCTGCGCGCCTACGAGGAATCCGACGACGAGAAGATGGACGAGATTCGCGCCCGGGTGGACGCGATCGTGGCCGATACCGACACAGCCGCCGCCCTCAAGCCCTGGTACCGGCAGCTGTGCAAACGCCCGTGCTTCCACGACGAATACCTCGACGCGTTCAACCTGCCGGGGACGCGTCTCGTCGACACGGACGGTCGCGGTGTGGAGCGCATCGATGTCGGGGGAGCCTGGGTGGGCGGCGTGCATCATCCCCTCGACGTCCTGGTCATCGCCTCGGGTTTCGAGGTGGGCACCAGCCACGCGCGGCGCAGCGGCTACGACGTGCGGGGTAGGGACGGCATCCGCCTGTCGGAGAAGTGGTCCGAAGGGATGCGCAGCCTGCACGGCATCCATGTGCACGGATTCCCCAACCTGTTCATCATCGGCTTCGCCCAGGGCTCGAACCAGATCGCCAACGTCCCCCAGAACTACGTGGAGAACAGCCTCGCCATCGCCGATGTGGTGGCCCATGCGAGGGCATCCGGAGCGGAGACGGTGGAACCGACGCTCTCGGCGGAGGATGAGTGGGTGGAGTTCATCTCCTCCGGGGCACAGCGCGGTCTGCGCGGCAATGCGGACTGCACGCCCGGGTACTACAACAACGAGGGTCGCCCGATGGGCCGCCGCGAGATGCTCAACGGTGCCGGGCACCCGGGCGGACCGGGCGCGTTCTTCGCCCATCTCGACGAGTGGCGGACGAACGGCAGGTTCGAGGGTCTCGGGTTCTCCTGACCCTCATGCGGGATGGGCCGCGATGAACCCGGCGATGATGGTGGCGAGCTCTGCGCCCTTGTCCTCCTGGAGGAAGTGACCGGCATCGGTCACCGTGACATGGGGTTGACCACGGGTGCCGGGGACCGCGGCGATGAAGGCCCTGTCGCCTCCCCGGGTGACCGGATCGCCGTCGGAGAACGTGCAGAGCCACGGCTTGTCGAATCTGCCCAGTGCCTCCCACGCGGCCGTGTTCGGGCCGGCCTCCGGGGAGTCGGCGTCGCCTGGGACCAGCGACGGCATGATGCGCGGCCCGGCGAGGTACCGGTCGTCGGGGAACGGCGCCTCGTACGCAGCGATGGTCTCCGGCGTCAACGGTCGGACGCATCCGCTCGAGACGATCCTGCCGGTGCGGAAGACCGGTGTCTCCACCGAATGGCGTTGCCAGGCGAGGAATGCCTCACCGAGCGTTCCCTCGCCCCGGGGGAGCCCGGTGTTGCCGGTGACCACGCGCAGGAAGCGGTCGGGATGCGAGGCAACGAGACGCAATCCGATCAGGCCACCCCAGTCCTGGCAGAAGAGGGTGATGCGTTCGAGCCCCATCACGTCGAAGACGAGTTGGCTCGTCCACGTCACGTGGCGGGCATAGGTGTGGTCGGAGACGTGCGCCGGCTTGTCCGAACGGCCGAATCCCACCAGGTCGGGAACGACCACCCGGTGACCGGCGTCGACGAGCACCGGGATCATCGTCCGGTACAGGTACCCCCAGGTGGGCTCGCCGTGCATGAGCAGCACGGGATCGGCCCCGCGCGGGCCCTCGTCGATCCAGTGCATGCGGAGACGTCCGCCCTCGAGGTCGTCCACCTCCCCGTACCGGGGTTGCCACGGCCAGTCCGGAAGGTCGGCGAACCGTTCGTCGGGTGTGCGCAAGGTCTCCATCGCCGCGACCCTAGTGAGGCGGCTCCGCACCCCGTCAAGCCGTGCGGAGAGGAGAGTTCACCGTCACGGAGTTGTTACCGTTCCCCGAGGGGGGTCGCACATGGCGCATCAAGAACGGCTCATCGACGGCATGAGAGGAGTGAGATACGGCGAGGTGCTCCCCGTGTTCCTGCGGGACGAGGGTCTGGTCGCCGAGGTCTACGGAACGCAGATGCTGAACGACTGTCCCCAGCATCTCTGGGAGGCGCTCGATCCGACGGCCATCGCGGCGGAGACCGGCGCCGTGTTCGTCAAGTTGAACGGTCCGCGGGAGTGGCTCCTCGACGGTCTCGGGACGAAGGTCGCACCCGTCGAGCCGGTGCTCCGCGAGTTCGGTGGCATCACGTTCCGGCGCATCGCCACGGTCGAATTGGGCGCGAACGCCGCGACCGGTCCCTACACCCCCCGCCATGTGGACAGGGGAGCCGTGTTCTTCTTCGACGCGGGAAAGCCCGTGCACGAGATCGTCGACGTCGACGGCAGAGCCTGGGTGATGCAGGCCCTGTGCAAGGCCGTCGACCCGGAGATGGGTATGGAGCATCTCGCGTCGCTCGGCCCGCGCCTGTCCCTTCCGGCCGGTTGGACCTATCGCACCAGGGTCCTCGACGCCGAGTTGGTCGTGGACACGACGGAGAGCGTCGCGACCGTGTTCCAGGACGAGTTCGAGAACACGTACACCCTCCCCGGGTGAATCAGCCGCCGTCGACGTCGTCGGCACCCGCCACGTCGTATCCGGCGGCCGCGAGCCGCGCGAGGAGATCGTCGCGGGGGCTCTCGCCCGGGGCGCGAGCCTTTGCCGACGCCACCCGCCAGCCGTGTCGCGAGGAGTACACGAGCGGGTCGGCGCGCAATCGGCCGTATCCGTGGGCGACCACGCGGGCGAAGAGGAGTTCGTGGTCCTCCATGGTCATGGTGCGGAAGATCTCGGCGTGCACCCACGACAGGCAGTCGTGGACGATGGGATGACCGTCGACGTCCTCCAGGTACTCGGTGGCGATCCGATGGAAACGCCTGCCCGGATAGGAGAAGTACTGCCCGACGTGCACCTGGTCGCCGGCGAGGAACGACACGGTGAAGGCCCCGCTCGCGATCATGAGCGGATAGGTGTCGTGCTTCGGGGAGACACTCGCCATGACGATGGGCTCCTCGAACGACACCTGCGTCACCCAGTGCGAGGTGTAGGCGCGGGTGACGCCCTCGTGCGTCGCGGCCACGACCTCCACGGCCTTGGCCGCCTGGCCGAGTGCCCTCTTCACCTCGGGGTCGATCACGGTGGGAACCCTACGACGCAGCGGGTGCGTCCGAGCCGGCGGGCGTCCTGCGCAGCCGGGCCATGAACCGCCCCAGTGTCCCCGTGCCGTCCGAGTGCTCGTCGAGGTCGTACGTGCTCGGGGCGCCGTTGGCGAGTTGGAGGTCGGTGGCCCAGCGCATGAGACGGGCCTGGGCATCGTGGGCGAAGACGAAGTCGGCCGGGCCGCGGCGGTGCCATGCGTCGTCCTCGTCGAGCTCGAACCGCACGACGTCGTCGGCCCACATGATCTCGAACATCCTGTCGAGCCACGCCCGGTGCTTGGGGTGCTTCACCGGCACGAGGGCCTCGACGCGCAGGTCGAGGTTGCGCGGCATCATGTCGGCCGAGCCCATGAGGTACACCGGCCCCCCATCGGCACCGGCGGCACCGAAGCGATACACGCGGGAGTGCTCGAGGAATCTGCCGAGTACCGATCGAATGCGGATGCGCGTACCCGACAGGTCGCGAAGGCTCATCGAACAGGTTCCCCGCACGAGCAGGTCGATGCGCGCACCCGCCCGAGCAGCCGCGGCGAGCTCGGCGATGATCACGGGATCGACGAGGGCGTTCATCTTCATGGAGATGCTCCCCGACGCGCCGCGGGCGGCTTCCGCTCGGATGAGCTCCACCATCCTCGGGCGCAGGAAGTCCGGCGCCGTGACGAGCTCCCGGTAATCGGAGCCGCGGCTGAAGCCGGTGAGCCTGTTGAAGAGCGAGGCGACGTCGGCGGTGACCGCCGGGTCGCAGGTGAAGATGCCGATGTCCTCGTAGGTGGCCGCTGTCCGCGAGTTGTAGTTGCCGGTGCCGATGTGGGCGTAGCTGCGCAGGGCGTCGCCCTCCTCACGAACGACGAGCAGACACTTGGCATGCGTCTTGAGCCCGACGACCCCGTAGACCACGTGCGCTCCCGCCCGCTCCAGTTCGCGGGCCCATCGCACGTTGGTCTGTTCGTCGAATCGCGCGGTCAGTTCGATGAGAGCCGCCACCTGCACGCCGCGTTCCGCCGCGACGATGAGGTCACGCGCGATGGCACTGTCCGACGAGGTCCGGTACAGCGTCGCCTTGATCGCGCGCACCTTCGGGTCGCGGGCCGCCTGGCGGATGAATTCCTCGGTCGAGGTGGCGAACGACTCGTAGGGATGGTGCACCATCAGGTCGCGATGCCGCACGACCTCGAAGAACGAGGTTCCCCTCACCGATGCGCTCCACAGGCGCCCCGCGGTCACCGACGTCCACGGTTCGTCCTTCAGGTCGGGGCGGTCGGCGGCGTGGATCTCCCACAACTCGTTGCCGCCCACGAACCGGTCCCGTCGGTAGACGTCTTCGGGCTCGAGGTCGAGTTCCTCGAGGAGGAGATCGAGGATGCGCGGGTCGATGTCGCGGTCCACCTCGAGCCGAACGGCGTTGCCGAAACGCCGCCGCCGCAGCTCCATCTCGACCGCCTCGAGGAGGTCCTCGGCCTCCTCGGAGTCGATGTCGAGGTCGGTGTTGCGGGTGACCCGGAAGACGTGGGTCGTGGAGACCTCCATGCCCGGAAAGAGCCGCGAGATACGTCCTCCCACGACCTCCTCCATCGGCACGTATCTGGCGGGGGCGACCTCGAGGAACCGGTGCCCGGTGGGGATCTTGACGCGGGCGAAGCGTTCCTCGCCAGTGCCGGGATCGGTGACCATCACCGCGAGACTGACCGCGAGGTTGGAGATGTACGGGAAGGGATGAGCCGGGTCCACCGCGAGGGGAGTGAGCACCGGCATCACGCGGGACTCGAACCACTCGTTCACGAACCGCACCTCGTCCGCGGAGAGATCCGATTCGCGGCACACCGTCACGCCCACCCGATCGAGACGAGCCAGGAGTTCGGCGAGAATGTCGTCGCCGCGGGCCGACATGTCGAGGACCCTTTTCCGGATCTCGGCGAGCGTCTCGGCGGCTCCCATACCGTCGGCCCCGGACCACTCCGTACCGGCCTCGATCCGGTCGTGCAGCGCGCCGACCCTCACCTGGAAGAACTCGTCGAGGTTGGATGCGAAGATGGCGACGAACTTCAGGCGCTCGAGGAGCGGGATGCTCGGCTCCTCGGTGAGGGCGAGAACCCGGGCGTTGAAATCGAGCCAACTAAGTTCTCGGTTGATGAGCACCCTCTTCACCGTGGAAACGGTATCCCTGCCGCGTCCGGGCAGGGTTCGGAGCGGCGGGCGGTCCCCGGAAGTTCACCCCGACTTCATCCTCCGGGCGGTCGACAAGGACGGTGCGCCGGGTGGCTGATTCGGGGCGCATCGCCGCGATCGACGTGGGCACGAACAGCGTCCACATGGTGATGGCGGACGTGGATGCGCGGGGATTCGCCGTCGTGGCCACCGACAAGGAGGTGGTCCGCCTCGGCGAGGGGTCGGACGGGATGGGCCGCATCTCGGCGGCCGCCATGGAACGTGGTGTGGCGGCGATGGTACGCATGGGCCACATCGCCGACGGGCTGGGGGCGGTCATCAGGGCGGTCGCCACCAGTGCCGTGAGGGAAGCCGCGAACCGCGACGAGTTCCTCGCCGCGGTGCGCGC
Source organism: Actinomycetota bacterium (assembly GCA_039800125.1). Classification (GTDB taxonomy): domain Bacteria; phylum Actinomycetota; class Acidimicrobiia; order Acidimicrobiales; family Ilumatobacteraceae; genus UBA2093. Next base: position 8,877 of record JBDLRG010000197.1, on the reverse strand, counting down.
GGCCACGGGGGTCGATGTCGAGGTTGTGAGCGGGGCCGAGGAAGCCCGCCTCATCCACCTCGGGGTGTCGCACTCGCTCGACTTGCGCGAGGGGACGGTGCTCGTGGTGGACATCGGCGGCGGGTCCACCGAGTTCTGCCTGGCTCGGGACGGGGAGCTCGATCTGGCCCAGAGCATCAAGGTGGGTGCGGTCCGCCTCACCGACCTCTGTCTGCCCGAGGGCAGGGTGACGCGGTCCGGCATCGCCGAGGTGCGCGGTCGGGTGCGGTCCGCGATCACCCACGTGGTGCGCGAGATCGCCTCGATGGGACCGGAGCGCACCGTACTGTCGTCGGGGACGAGCGAGAGCGTCGCACGCATGGTCGCGGCTCGCCGCGACGAGCCGGAACCCACGGGCTTCAACGGTTTCTCCTTCTCGGCAGGTGAACTGGACGGGCTCGTCGAGGAGATCCTCGGGTCGCCCACGATCAAGGAGCGGGCACGGTTGGAGGGACTCGAGCCGCGGCGCGCCGACATCATCGTCGCCGGTGTCGTGATCCTGCAGGAGGTCGTGACCGCGCTCGGGTTGGAGCGCCTCGAGTTCAGCACCAGTGCGCTGCGCGAGGGGGTCCTCCTCGACACCGCCGTGAGGCGGGGTCTGACGGCGACCGCGAACGCGGACTCCTCCACGGACAGCGTCCACCGGCTTGCCCGGCGGTGTTCGGTGGACATGGTCAATGCCGAGCACGTGGCTCGTCTCGCGGAGCGAATCCTGCTCGCCACGGACCATGCGGACCCCGATTCGTTGCGGGTCGTGCGGGCGGCCGCACTGTTGGCCGAGTGCGGCAAGGCGGTGTCGTACGCCAGATACCACGTCCACTCGCACTACATCATCTCCCACGCCGACCTCGCGGGGTTCACGGACGGCGAGATCGAGGTCATCGGTCTGGTCGTGCGCTTCCACCGCAAATCCGTTCCCCGAGACTCCCACGACGGATTCGCCCGTCTTCCCGCACCCGCCCGTCGGCAGGTGGAACTGCTCGCGGCCGTGCTCCGACTCGCCACTGCCCTCAATCGGGCGCATGACCGCAGCATCGGGGACGTCACGGGGGAGGAATCGGACGGCCGGCTCGAGTTGCGGGTCCACCGGGTACCGGGTGCGTCGGTCTCCGCCGACACGAACATCCGTGCCGCGGTCGAACGGGTCGAACCGCTCGCCGACGCCCTGGGTCGAACCGTGACGGTCGGTGAATGAGTCGTTCGGCCTCGCCCCGGGCCGCCCGGACGCAATAAGGTTCGGGTGTGATCGTCGGTGACAGCCGACGGTGGGACCCGGGGGAGGCCTCCATGGCGGACATGATCGATTGGTCGACCGAGTACGACATCTTCCATCCCGACTACATCGGTGACCCGTTCACGATCTGGGACGAACTCCGGGGCACGTGTCCGGTGGCCCGCACCGACAAGTACGGCGGGTCGTGGTTGCCCACCACCTACGAGGACGTCACGGCGATGGCGCGCGACATCGAGCACTTCTCATCGCGTTCCATCTCGGTGGTGCCGCCCCTGCACGATGGAGCCGGAACGGGACAGCCGGTGCTTCCTCTCACCATCGCACCCATCGGTGTCGATCCGCCCGTGCACACCTTCACCCGCCGCGGGCTCCTCCCGGCGTTCTCTCCCCGGGCCGTGGACGAACTCGAGGTCTTCACTCGCGCATGGTGTCGGGAGTTGATGGACAGGTTCGTCTCGAAGGACGACCCCGACGCCGCCGTCGACTACGCCCAGCAGATTCCGGCACAGGTCATCGCCTCCATGCTCGGCGTCCCGACGAACATGCGCGACAAGTTCACCGGTTGGGTGCGCGCCATCCTCGAGAACGCCGTCGCCGACCCCGAGGGTCGACGCGTGGCGATGATCGAACTTCGCGACTTCTTCGTGTCCCAGGTCGAGGACCGTCGCACGAACGGGCTGGGCGACGACATGATCAGCGAACTCATCAAGGCGGACCATGACGGCGAGCCGTACCCGGATCACCTCATCCTCGGCATGTGCGCGCTGCTCCTCATCGCCGGTGTCGACACCACCTGGAGCGGGATCGGGTCGTCCCTGTGGCACCTCGCCACGCATCCCGAGGACCGCGAGCGCCTGCTGCGCGAACCGGAGCTCATCCCGTCGGCGGTGGAGGAGTTCCTCCGCGCGTACTCGCCGGTCACCATGGCCCGCATCGTCACCGAGGACTTCGAGTACAAGGGGTGCCCGATGTCCGAGGGTGACCGCGTCCTCATGGCCTTCCCGGCCGCGAACCGTGACCCTTCGGTGTTCGCCGATGCGGACAAGGTCATCATCGACCGCGAGCACAACCGCCATGTCGCTTTCGGCGCCGGCATCCACCGTTGTGCCGGCTCGAACCTCGCTCGCATGGAGATGCGCGTGGCCATCGAGGAGTTCCTCGCCCGCGTCCCTGACTTCGAGGTTGCCGATTCCTCGCGCGTGACGTGGGCCGGCGGCCAGGTGCGCGGACCGCGCACCATCCCCGTGCGCATCAATCGCTCCGTCGATTCCTGATCGGAACCGGTACCTGATGAGGGCCGTGAGGGTGATCGACGGACAGGTGGCGACCGTCGAGGCGACCGACCCCGATGACGGGCCCTTCCTCCTTCGTGTCGCACGCGCCGGGATCTGCGGCAGCGACCTGCACATGGTGGACGCCGGAATCGCCCGAGTGGTGCTCGGTCACGAGTTCGGAGGCTGGCTCCCCGACGGAGGTCTCGTGGCGGTGCGCCCCACCGGCGAGTGCGGAACGTGTGTCCCCTGCACGACCGGTGTGCAGACCGGTTGCCCGCTGTGCTGGAGCACGGCCTACGGCATCTCGGCCGACGGCGGACTCGCCGAGCACATCGTGGTCACCCCCGATCGCGTCCACCCCATGGGTCCCGCGGCCCGACCGGAGGACGCAGCACTCGTGGAACCCCTCGCCATCTCGTGGCACGGAGTGCGCCGTGCCGGGGTCGAGCCGGGGATGAAGAGCCTGGTCGTCGGCGCGGGCTCGATCGGGTTGCTCACGGTGGCCGCCTTGCGCGCCCGCGGTCTCGAGGTGGACATCGTGGCGCGTCACGCGCATCAGGCCGCGGCCGCGGAACGTCTCGGCGCCCGGGTCGTGGAGGCGCCCGGAGCCGGCGCCTATCCGCGGGTCTTCGATGCGGTGTGCACCCAGCAGACCTTCGATGCCTGTGCCCGGGCGGCGGCCCCCGGCGGCAGCATCCTCGAATACGGCATGTTCTGGACGCCGGTCACGATGTCGAACGACCTGCTCTTCAAGGAGGTCTCCGTCATCCCGGCCATGGGGTACTCCCACGACGCCGGGCACGATGACTTCGCGGAATCCGCGGCGCATGTGTCGGTTCATCCTGAGGTGACCGATGCCCTCGTCACCCACGTGTTCCCGCTCGCCGATGCCGCGGAGGCGTTCCGTGTCGCCGCCGATCGGGGAAGCGGCTCGATCAAGGTGCATCTCGTTCCTTGAACGGATACGAGCAAGCGTCGGGCACTGGCCGCCCCCACCCGCCGATTCTCCGCCGCCATCAGGGTGTATAACCTTCTCGGCGGCACTTCCCGCCCCGAGGAGGCACACTCATGAACCACCGACACCGTCGTCTGATCGTCGCATCATTGGCAGGAATGCTCCTGGGTGGGCCCTCTTTCGTCGCCGACTCCGTTCGTGCCCAGACCGGATCGGCTGATCTCGCCGCCGAGGTCGTGAACGAGACCCTCACCTTCCTCGACGTGGAGACCGAGCCGTCCGAGACGCTCGAGGAACTCGCCGAGGCCGTGGCCGAGGCCATCGAGGACGGCCTGATCGACGAGGACGTCCTTGAGGCCATCGGCAACGGGGAAGCGCTCGGCGAACTTCTCGAGGGCAACCTCACCGAGGCCGAGGAGGGACTCGAGGATTCAGCATCGCTGTGGGCCGCGGCCTACGAGCGGATCAAGGCCGAGTTCCGGGCCTGCCGCGAGGCGGCCGACAATGCTTCCGAGTGCGCCACGGGCCTCGGCTTCCGACTCCAGATTGCCCAGGCCGATGCCCTTCTCGCCGACATCGATGCTCGGATCGCCGCCCTCTCGGGATTGACCCCGGAGGAGCAGGAGGCCGAGTTGGCCCGTCTCCAAGCCCTCCGCGAGGAGTTGGTGGCGCGGCTCGAGAAGGCCCAGGAAAAGTTGTTGAACGGTCCGGGCAAGGGTCTCGAGAACGCGGCCGCCATCGCCGAGCAGGCCAGGGACAAAGCCGAGAAGCTTCGCGAGGAGAAGCAGAAGATCTCCGACAGGGCCCGTGATCGGCGGGGGGACACGACGACGGACACGGACGGCGCCGGGGATCCCACCGGGTCGGGGTCCTCCGGTCCCGGCAAGGACAAAGGCAAGGACAAGGGCAAGCCGTGAGTCGACGCTCGGTCCTCGTCTCGTCGGTCGCGGCGATTCTTCTGTTGTCCGCGTGCGGATCGGGTGGCGACGCTGCCGCGGATTCCACCGTGTCGACGGCGCCCGGCTCGGACATCCTCACGCGCGAGTTGTCCCCCGACCTCACCCCGAACGGCGTTCTGCTCGCCGCGGTCATCCTGGTGGGCGGGGACATCGAAGAGGCCCTCGTCGCAGGCCGTGTGACCGTTCCCGAAGTGGAAGCAGCACGCGCGGCCATCGCCGAGGGCACCCTCGATCTGTGGCGTCAGCGGGCCGAGTCCGGCAACTGACCCTGCCCCGTCTCCTGCGCGGCGTCACGACCTAGTCTCGCCACCGAAGTCACGGGGAGCGGGGGAACATGACCACGAGGTTCGAGGACGGGTACCGGGGACTGACCGCAGTCGTCACCGGCGGCGGCACGGGCATGGGACGCGAACTCGTCCTGCAACTCACCCGCGAGGGATGCGATGTCGCGATGTGCGACGTCTCGGAGGACGCGATGCGTGAGACGGCGCGCCGGTGCGCCGAGGCCGGTCATCCTGGCGAGGTGATGCACCGAATCGCCGACGTCGCCGACGAGGAGCAGGTGCTCGCTTTCCGCGATGCGGTCGCCGGCTGGCGCCCCCACGTGCACGTGCTCTTCAACAACGCCGGCGTGGGGGGTGGCGGCAGCATCGTGGAGAGCCCGCGTTCCGAGTGGGAGCGCACGTTCGACACCTGCTGGGGTGGCGTGTACCTCAACACACGCGCATTCCTCCCTCTGCTGCTCGCCGCACCGTTCGGCCAGGTGGTGAACACGAGTTCCATCAACGGGTTCTGGGCGTCCCTCGGTCCGGGTGTGTCCCACACGGCCTACAGCGCCGCCAAATTCGCCGTGAAGGGCTTCACCGAGGCGCTCATCACCGACTTCAGACTCACCGCGCCCACCCTGCGGGCGGCGGTGGTGATGCCGGGTCACATCGGCACGGACATCGCCATCAACTCCGGGCGTCTCCACGGCAACGATCCCGCCGACATGGATTCGACCGCACTCGACGCGGTGCGGTCGCGTTTCGCCGCGCAGGGCGCGGACCTCTCGGCGGTGTCCGACGACGACCTGCGCGCGTTGTTGCGCGCGGGAGCGGAGGGCTTCCGTGACAATGCACCGATGTCGGCGGCCGATGCGGCGGCCCGCATTCTCGCCGAGGTGGCCGCGGGAGAGTGGCGCATCCTCGTGGGAGAGGATGCGGTGGTGCTCGACGACATCGTGCGCGCCGATCCGTGGTCCGCCTACGAGCCGGACTTCATGGAGACCGCCAGGTCGCGAGGGGCGCTGGACGCACTCGGTGATTGACCCGGGTGAGCGACCCCGTCACCGTCGCGCGCCCCAGTAGCCTCGCGGGATGCTCACACGCTCGGTACGTCGATCCTCTGTTCTTCTCGTCGGTCTCATGCTGGGAACGACGGCATTGGGGGCCTGTGGGGGAAGCAACGACACAGCCGACGCGGAGGCCGCCGTCGAGGAGCCGAAGGTCGCACTGCCGGCGAACCTCCCGACGGAACTCGGCGTCACCGATCTCACCGTCGGCACGGGCCGTGAGGCCGTTGCTGGTGACATGGTCCTCGTGTACTACGTGGGTGTGCGGTCGGAGGACGGCGAACGCTTCGATGGCAACTACGGGTCGCGGCCGTTCCCCGTGCGGATCGGGGCCGGCGGTGTGATCGCCGGATGGGACCAGGGCCTCCTCGGTGTGCGGGAGGGTGGCGTGCGCCAACTGGACATCCCGGCCGACCTCGCTTACGGGGACGAGCCGCGCGGCGACGTCATCCGCGCGGGGGACGCCCTTTCCTTCGTCATCACGGTCGACCTCGTCATCCCGGCCTCGACGCTCGCCGACGAACCGAAGGTGACGGTGGAGGGCGGCCCGAACGTCGCCGACGTCGTCCTCACCGACCTGGTCACCGGCGACGGTACGGCGGCCGAGGTGGGCGGCGCGGCGGTGTTCCATCTCGTGGCGTACCGCGGCGACACGGGCGAGCGCATCGACTCGTCCTGGGACGACGGCGAGCCCTATTTCATGGAGATCATCGACGGCGAGACATTTCCCGGTTTTGTTTCGTCGATTCCCGGAATGAAACCCGGCGGTCGACGCCAAGTGCGCGTGCCCTTCATGTCGGCGTTCGGTCCCGACGGGTCGCCGGACCTCGGCCTGCCGGCGTCCACCGACCTCATCCTCGTGCTGGACCTGCTCGCCATTTACCTTTAGTCCAGGCGTCGGGTTACAGTCTGGACCCGCACGAGAAAGGTTCCCTGATGTCCGTCATCACTGCCACCGCCGACAACGTCCTCACCATCACGCTCAACCGGCCCGAGGCGGGCAATGCCCTCAACGGTGAATTGGGTCAGGCCATCCTCGACGCACTCGCGTCCGCGGCCGACGATCCCGAGGTGCGCGCCGTCATCCTCACCGGGGCCGGAGAGAAGATCTTCTGCGCGGGCATGGATCTCAAGGCGTTCGCAGCCGGGGAGAACATCGCACCGGTCGGTCAGGCCTTCGTCGCGCTCCGTGAATACGGCAAGCCCCTCATCGCCGCCGTGAACGGTCAGGCACTCGCCGGCGGTTTCGAGGTGATGATGTCGTGTGACCTTGTGGTGGCCGCCGAGCATGCCCGATTCGGGATTCCCGAGGTGAAGCGCGGATTGTTCGCCGCCGGTGGGGGTACCCGCCTGCCCACGCGCATCCCGCTCGCCATCGCGCTCGAGATGGGTCTCACCGGTGATCCCATCGATGCGCAGCGCGCACTGTCCCTCGGTCTCATCAACCAGGTCGTGCCCGCCGCCGAGGTCCTGACGGCGGCCGCCGCCCTGGCCGCGCGCATCACGGCCAACGGTCCGCTCGCGGTCCAGGCCACGAAGAAGCTCATGGTGTCCGAGATCCCCCCGGCCGACGGTTCCGTCGCCGGGGAGTGGTACGGCAGGGTCTTCGGCAGCGAGGACGCCAAGGAGGGCGCCCGTGCCTTCGCCGAGAAGCGTCCTCCCGTCTGGAAGGGCCGCTGATCGGTCCCTGCAACGCCGAGACCCACCCCTGCCATGAAGAGTCTCATTCCTGCTCGTGTCGCAGCCCTCGCTGCGCTCGTCGCCATCACGACATCCGCATGCGCCGATTCCATGGGCGGAGGTTTCGACTACGAGTGCCCTGAATCCCCGCTCCTCCAGGTCTCGCTCCTCGACATCTCGGCGAGTGGTCGCTCGGAGACGGTGCTCACCGAGCGGCTCAACGCCATACAGGTGGACGCCGAGCGGGTCGCCGACTGTGACGGCGAACTCGTCGTCGCATCGTGGGCCGGACCGTCGTCCTCGTCCGACATCCTCTTCACGGGGACCATCCCCGTCGCCGGAGCAACCGAGATCGGCAAGGACCGCAAGATCCCCGAGGCGGTGGAGAAAGTGATGGAGGAGTTGCGGGCCAATCTGCAGGTCTCGCTCGGTCGGCTCTCGCCCGACAACAGCGACCTCATCGGCGGTTTCTACCTCCTCTCCGATCTCGTGACGGGCAAGGGTGCGGGAAAGTCCGTCACCGCGCATCTGTTCACCGACGGCATCTCGACCTCGGGAGCCGTCATCATGAACGACGCCATGCTCGACCAGGCCGCGGTGGACCGCCTCGTGTCCGAACAAACGGTGCCGGGTCTGCAGGGCGTCGAGGTCCGGCTCTACGGCATCGGCCGGGTGGCTGTGGATATCCAGCCCCCGCAGGACTTCATCCAGCTCGTCCAGAATTACAGTGCCGCAATTTGCGGCAAAACCGGGGCTCTCTGCAGCGTGTTCACCACTGTTGTCTCGTAATCCACAGGCTGTAGTGTGGACAACCTATTGGGAGGCCACCGATGCTCGGGTTCAAGAAGCGGAAACAGGAATGGGGATCAGGCGGATCGTCCGCCAGTGCGCCCACACGTCGCACCGTGGAAGCCAGTTTCAGCCGCGACCCCATTGAATCGGGGTGGGGAATCAAGATCGTCCCCCGCGCCCAGGACGGGCAGGAGATCGAACTCAAGGAGAACAGCGTTCTCCATGTGTGCGCCCAATTCGTCGCCGAGGGGCGGGCCCAGGTGGCCGAATACGCGGCGAATGCCCACGCCGCGGTGCGCGAGATTCTCGCCGAAGCCAGGGCCCGTCGGTTCGAGGCGGTGCAGCAGGCCAAGGCCCGACGGATCATGTTGGAGAGCTATCAGGCGGCCCTCAAGCGGCACGCCGAGGCCCAGCGCATCCTCGGCCCCCATGTGCGGTTCAGCGGCGGCACCGGCAAGAACCTGTGGATAACACTCTTCCTCCTCGGTGACGCCGCGGGCATGACGCTCGCCCTCACCTACGGCGGAGAATCCCCGTTCGTGGCGGCCATCATGGCGCTCGCGGTCGGCGCCTCGGTGGTGGTCCTCGGAAAGATGGGCGAAGACCTGCGT
>JBDLRG010000196.1:0-3700 GCA_039800125.1 Actinomycetota bacterium | reverse complement strand
CCAACAGACCCTCTTCGACGGCCTCTCGCTCGGCTACTCGGTCGCCACGCTCGCGTGCGCCACGGCCATGGCGGCCCTCGGCTTCCGGTTCTTCCGACGGCGCGACATCGCGGGATGATGTGACGGCCATGACACCCGACTGGATGGACATCACGCGACGCGCCTCGTTCGCCTCGCACCGTCTCATCGGCTGGATCTTCTGGGATCCCGGTGCGCGCGACAATCTCGCCGCCCTCGGCGTCCCCGACGGCATGGGCCACTACATCGTCAACCGCGCCGCGCCGATCGCCGCCGCCGGAACCGAGGCCGTGACCGCCGCCTTCTTCTCCATCAAGCGCGAGTTCGTCGAGTTCTCGCTCGCCCACGTCGCCCCGCACGTGGACTGGCACGCCGTCACCGAGGCCCGCGACGCCGCGGTGCGGTCCGGTCTGGAGCACATGGCGCCAGGCATCATCGCGCCACTCGGCGACATGGCCGACGACCTGTGGCGCGTGGTGGACGACCTGCCCGTCGGCGGGCGCGTGTTGTTCGCCGCCCACAAGGCCTGGCCCCGCCCGGCGGACCCGGTGATCTCGGCCTGGAACGCCCTCAACACGATCCGTGAGTGGCGCGGCGACACCCACTGGGCCCTGCTCATCGCCGACGGGCTCGAGGCGGTCGAGGCCGGCCTGCTCCACGATGCCTGGATGGGATATCCGAAGGAATGGATCCCCCGCAGTCGCGGGGCCAACGACGACGAGATCGCCCGCGCACTGCACGCCCTCACCAAGCGCGGTTTCGCCCGCGACGGCGTCGTCACCGCCGAGGGCATCGCCCACCGCCAGGCGCTCGAGGACCGCACCGACGAGCTGAGCGTGCGGTGCTGGCACGCGCTCGGCGAAGAGCGGTGCCGGGAACTCCTCGACCTCCTCGAGCCGGTTGGCGACGTGTTCCTCGCCCATATCGACGCCACCGCCGGCGACCACTGGATGCCGGCCGCGCGTACGCGTCGCTGAGACGCGGTCCGTTCACCCCGGCGTCCCCCGGGCGTCACCCGTCGCCGCTAGACAAGGGACATGCGCATCCTGGTGACGAACGACGACGGCATCGATTCGGTGGGACTCCACGTGCTGGCCCGGGCCATGCGCGACTACGGCGAGGTCGTCGTGGCGGCCCCCGACCAGGAGTACTCCGGTGCCGGCGCCGCCATCGGGGCCCTGCACATCATGCAGCCCGAGATGCACCGACGCGCCGTCGACGGCATCGACACCGCCTGGGCGATCAGCGGCCCGCCCGCCCTGTGCGTGTTCCTCGCGCGCTTCGGTGTGTATGGCGATCCGTTCGATCTCGTCGTGGCCGGCATCAATCCGGGCGCGAACGTCGGCCGCAGCGTGTACCACTCGGGCACGGTGGGGGCGGCGATCACCGCGCGCAACAGCGGCATCACCGGCATCGCCATCAGCCAGGCCGTCACCGGATTCGGTGTCGAGGGTCAGGGTTGGGACGACGCGGTGAAGGGACAACGGTGGGACGACGCGGCCCACGTGGCGCGCGCCGTGGTGGCGGGATGGATGGCCAACCGCACCGAGGAGCCGGTCGTCATCAACGTGAACGTGCCGAACATGCCGGTGGCCGAGATGAGGGGATGGCGACGCACGACGGTCGGTCACAAGGTGCCGCGCGCCGTCGTCACCGCCGATCTCGATCCGAAGGAGGGCTACGAGGGGTCGTACTACGTGCGCATGCGCTACGGCGATCCGATACCGCTCCCCGGTCACACCGACGGCGGCGCCATCGAGAACGGCGAAGTGTCGGTGACGTATCTCGGGCGTTTCGACGACGTGCCTCACCACGGCACGGACGAGATCCACGACGCCGTCACCGGCCTCGTCGGGCCTCCCCTGCACCTCGACTGAGGCGCGACGACCCGGTCGTCAGGGACAGCCGAGGCCGTGCAAGGTGGCACACGGCCGGCACAACCATGCGGTGCCTTCGCTCGTGCCCCACGGCGTCCCCTGCGGGAGCCCGCACGCCTGGCACTCGCGCACCTCCCGCGACGACGGCGCCGTCGACCAGGTCGGTCCCGCATCCGGTCGCGGCATCGGGGAGTCGTCGTCAGCGGACACGGTTCGCGACCGTAGTGCCGAGGGCGGCGAGCTCGCGCGCATCGGCAGGGACAGCGGCCACGTAGCGGTCGGGTCGCACGAGCACTCCCCACGATCCGGCCGTCGATTCGGGTGCCACCACCACCTCGACGGGCAGGCCGTCCCATTCGGGCGGCACCTCCGTCGGCTCGGACGCCACGAGCACGAACGACGCGCCCCTGGCGCGCACCGCACGGGACACCTCCGGGTGGTGCCAGAACTGATGTCCCACCCGGGGATCGTCGCCGAGGACGAGTCCCGATGTGATGCAGGCCGCCGGACGCGCCCCGCCGTATCCGGCGCCGGGATCGATGCCGGCGCTGTTGCGACCCGCGAGCTGGTCGATGAGCAGACCGGAGTCGACGGCATGGGCGACGACGCTGCGGGCATGGGGCCCGCGTTCCTCGCCGTAGGTGTCGAGGAGTGCATCACCGGCGGCACCACGCACGACGAGGGACATCTTCCAAGCGAGATTGATCGCGTCGCGCATGCCCGAGTTGAGACCCTGTCCGAGGAACGGCGGCATCTGGTGCGCCGAGTCGCCGGCGAGGAAAACGTTGCCCTCGCGCCACCGGGTCGCCACCACCGCATGAAAGCGGTACAGGGCACGCCGCACGAGAACCGCGTGCTCGGGCGCCACCCACGGCGCGAGCAGACGCCACAACGACTCCTCGGTGACGATCTCGTCGGAGTCATCGTCCGGCTGAACCTGGAACTCCCAGCGTCGGTACCGGCCCTTGCCCTTCACGTACGTCGTCGGTCGCGCCGGGTCGCAGTATTGGCGCACACCGAGCGGAAGGACCGGGACGGCCTCGTCGTGCAGTTCGATGTCGACGACGAGCCACGGCTGGTCGAAGCGCAGGTCCTCGAGGTCGATCCCCACCCGGCGCCGCGTCCAACTGGAGGCGCCGTCGCAGCCGACGAACCAGCGGGACACGATGTCGGTGCCGTCGTCGAGCACCGTGAGCACATCGGTGCCGCGATCCTCCATCGAGGCGACCGTACGTCCGAACCGGGCGTCGGTGCCGCGTCGCACGGCCTCCGCGCGTAGCATGGCGTCGAGCTCGGGTTGGTAGTGCGCCACCACCGGGGGAACGCCCTGGAGACCGAGCGCGGGGATGTCCATCCCGAGCAGGCGGGTGCCGGACGCATCGGTGAAATCGGCGGCCTCGAGGCGCGAGGTGTGGGCCCCGAGCCACCCGCCCATGCCGTGGTCGTGCAGGGCGCGTTGGATCTCGTCGTCCATGACGATGGCGCGCGGCAGTTGGTACGGCTCGGTGTCGCGTTCAACGAGGACGTTCGCCACTCCCATGTCGTTGAGGAGAACGGCAAGGAGACATCCCACCGGGCCTCCGCCGAGGATGACGACGTCGGTGCGGACGGTCACCTCGTCACCGACTCCATGAACGTGGTCCGCAGGCGACGGGCCTCGTCGCGGACCGCGGTCGCCTCGTCGTCCGACGTGTCGGTGACGGCGAAGAGGAAAGGCTCAAGCGCCGCCCATCCCATCTCCATCGCCATGCCGAGGGCGACGAGGGCCTTCGTGCGCGCATCGGGTGTCCCGCCGCGGCGAGCGA
>JBDLRG010000195.1:0-11957 GCA_039800125.1 Actinomycetota bacterium | reverse complement strand
GTCCCCAAGGAGATCGTCGCGCGCATCTTCGTGTGCCCGTCCGAGAACTCCGAGGTCGTGCGCAATGCCGCCCGGTTCGCCATCGCCGCCTACCTCAACGTGCCCGTCTACGCCGCATTCCATGCCTGGCTCGGGCGCGGCGACGCCCTGCGGGGCATGTGGGACGCGTGGAAGGCGGGTGACCGCAAGGCGGCGCTCGCCGCGATTCCCGACGAGGTGGTGGACGACCTCGTCGTGCACGGATCCCCCGCGCACTGTCGCGACAGGATCCGCCGCTACTTCGACAACGGTGTCACCACGTCGTCGCTCGCCATCCTCCCCCTCGACCCCGAACTGAGCCACGCGGAGGCGGTGAGGGTGCTGGCACCCTCTGCGCAGGGGTGACTATGGCGGGGGAGAACGGCGGGGGAGCGGAGCGTCCGGCGACCGGCGACGGATGGCGCCTGCTCGTCACCACGCTGCGTGCGCAACGCCGCGCACTGCTGTTCGGTGCGTCGATCGGTCTGATGTGGACACTCGGCAAGGTGGCCGTGCCCCAGCTCACCCGACTGGCGATCGACCGCGGAATCGAGCAGAGCGGGTCGCTCCTGTTCTGGTCGTCGCTCATCTTCGCCGCCGCGATCGTCGCCGGAGTGTTCGCCGGGTGGCGTCGTTACATCGCCTTCCGGGAGAGCCGCCTCACCGAGACGGTGCTGCGTGAGAGGCTCTTCGCCCGCATCCAGGGCCTCCACGTGGGCTTCCACGACCGGGCCCAGACCGGCCAGTTGATGAGTCGTGCCTCGAGCGACATGCTCCAGGTGCAGGGCTTCGTGGTGAACATCCCCATCTTCGTGTCCCAGATGACGATGGTGCTCGGCGTCGTCATCATCCTCATGTTCTCCGACTGGCAGCTGGCGCTCGTGGCGCTGGCCCCCTTGCCGTTCATCAACGTCTCGGCACGCACGTTCTCCTCCCGCATCCATCCGGCCGTGATGCGAGTGCAGCAGGAACAGGCGCAACTCGCCAACGTGGTCGAGGAGTCGGTGTCGGGCGTGCGGGTGGTGAAGGGTTTCGGCGCCGAGAACGTGCAACGCGCGCGACTGGCCCGCGAGGCGGACGACATCCGCACCGCGTCCATGGAGGCGGCCCGCATCCGCTCCCGCTTCCTGCCGGCCATCGACCTGCTGCCCTCGCTCGGTCTCGTCGCCGTGCTCGGACTCGGGGGTCACCGGGTCATCTCGGGCGAGATGACCCTCGGCGGGCTCGTGGCCTTCAACACCTATCTCACGATGCTCGTGTGGCCGATGCGCAACATCGGCATGACCGTCGCCCTCGCCCAGCGTGCCGCCGCCGCCCTGATGCGCGTGAACGAGGTCCTCTCGGAGGTCCCGCGCATCGCCGACCCCCCGAGGCCCGTCCCCCTTCCCGCCCCCGACATCGCCCGTCCGGTGGGAGCAGTGCGCTTCGAGTCGGTGCGCTTCCGATACGGCACGGAACCCGGCGACCCGGTCGTTCTCGACGGATTCGACCTGATCATCGAGCCGGGCGAGTCGGTCGCGGTGGTGGGCGCCACCGGATCGGGGAAGTCGACGCTCGCGCGCCTGTTGCTCCGTTTCTACGACCCCGAGCAGGGTGCGGTGGTGCTCGATGGCGTGGATGTGCGCGACCTGCGCCTGGCGGACCTCCGCCGGTCGGTCGGGGTGGTGTTCGAGGACACGCTCCTGTTCAACGACACGGTGTCGGCCAACATCGCCTTCGCCAAGCCCGGCATCGAGTCGGCCGTGGTGGAACGGGCGGCCCGCCTCGCCGGTGCCCACGAGTTCATCACCCGACTTCCCGACGGCTACGACACGCCGCTCGGCGAGCGCGGGTATTCGTTGTCGGGGGGCCAGCGCCAGCGCGTCGCCATCGCACGGGCCATCGTGGCCGATCCGCGGGTGCTCGTGCTCGATGACGCCACCTCGGCGGTCGATCCGACCAAGGAGACCGAGATTCGCGACGCCCTCGCCACCGTGATGCGCGGGCGCACGACCATCGTCATCGCGCACCGGCCCGCCACGATCGAACTCGCGGACAGGGTGGTGCTGCTCGACGGTGGCCGGGTGGCCGCCACCGGGGCGCACCGGGACCTGTTGGAGTCGAACGAGACGTACCGCTCGGTGCTGGCGGCGTTCGCGGGAAGGACGGAGGGCTGACATGGCCGGCGGAGGGGGACGCGGTGGCGGAGGAGGCGGCGGCCTCGTGCTCGGTGTCTCCGAGGAGGACAAGCTCGACAGGGCCCAGACACGGGTGGTCATCGGGCGCAGCCTGAGAATGGCGGGGGAGTTCCGGCGCACCGCGGCGGTGGCGATGGGCCTCGTGGTCATCACGACCCTGTGCGCGCTGGCGGGTCCGCTCCTCGTGCGCCGGGGCATCGACCAGGGGATCCGACCCGGGGACGGCGGGGCTCTCAACATCGCGGTGGCGGCGTACGTGGCGGTGGTGATCACGGCCTACGTCGTCGGACGGATGCAGTACGTCGCGCTCAACAAGGCCGGTGAGGGTTTCCTGCGCATGCTCCGTGTGCGGGTCTTCGACCACCTCCAGCGCCAGTCGATGGCCTTCTACGATCGCGAGAAGGCGGGGGTCCTCGTGGCGCGCATGACGGCCGACATCGAGTCGATGGCGGAGCTCGTGCAGTGGGGACTCATGCAGTTCCTCTCGGCGTTCCTCCTGTTGTTCCTCGCCTTCTTCGTGCTGCTGGCCCTGTCGTGGCAGCTCACGATCATCACGCTGCTCGTCTTCCCCTTCCTCATCGCCGCTTCGGTGAAATTCCAGCGCGACTCGAGCCGGGCCTATCTCGAGGTTCGCGAGCGCGTGGGGGCGAACCTTTCCGCGTTGCAGGAGGGCATCACCGGGGTGCGCGTCATCCAGGCCTACGCCCGCGAGGACGAGCAGATCCGCCGCTTCGAGGAGTCGAACAGGGCCCTGTTCCGCAGCCACGTCCACAGCGTGAAGGTGAGCACGTGGTATTTCGGTCTCATCGAGTTCGCCGGCATCGCGGCCACGGCGATGATGGTGGGCCTCGGAGGGTGGCTCGTGCACCGGGGGAGCGTGAGCCTCGGCACCGTCGTGGCCTTCATCCTGCTGCTGGCGACCCTCTTCGACCCCGTGCAGCAGCTCTCGCAGCTCTACAACACACTGCAATCCGCGGCGGCTTCCCTGCACAAGCTGTTCCGCATACTCGACGAGGAGCCCTCGGTGGCCGAGGCGTCGGACGCCGTCGACCTGCCCGCCGTGGGCGACATGGTGGTGGACGCGGTGACGTTCTCCTACGAGGGGGCGGCGCGGCCGGCGCTCGAAGGAGTGTCGCTCGTGCTGTCCGCCGGGACGAAGCTGGCCCTCGTCGGGCCGACGGGAGCGGGAAAGTCCACGCTCGCCAAGCTCATGGCCCGCCTCTACGACCCGGTCTCGGGCGCGGTGTCCTACGGCGGCGTCGACCTGCGACGGGCGACGATGGCGTCGTTGCGGGACCGCATCGTCGTCATCCCCCAGGAAGGGTTCCTCTTCGACGGCACCATCCGGGACAATCTGCTCATCGCCGACCCGGCCGCTGATGACGACGCCATCCGGCGCGCGCTCGGGTCGCTCGGGCTGCGCGAGCGGTTCGAGGCGCTCCCCGAGGGTCTCGACACCCAGGTTCGCGAGCGGGGGTCGCGCCTGTCGGCGGGGGAGCGCCAATTGGTGGCGCTCGCGCGCGCGGCCATGGTCGACCCTGCCGTGCTGGTCCTCGACGAGGCCACGTCGAACCTCGATCCGGGCACCGAGATGCTCGTCGAGTCGGCGCTCGAACGCCTCATGGAGGGCCGCTCGGTCATCGTCGTGGCGCACCGACTCTCCACGGTGCGTCGCGCCGATGCCATCGCCGTCGTCGACGACGGACGGATCGCCGAGATGGGCACCCATGCCGAACTGGTGCGACTCGGCGGGCGCTACGCCGCTCTGTCGGCCACCTGGGAGGCGGCCCAGCCGCACTGAGAAAGCGGCGGACGCTTCGGTCGCGGAAGCGACGCCCTTCGGTCCCGGATCAGTCGCGCGCGACGAAGTACTTGGCGCGGGGGTGGTGGCAGATGAGCGCCGAGGTGGTCTGCTCGGGCTGGTACTGCCAGCCGGTGTCCTCATTGACCTCGATGCCGAGACGTCCGGCCTCGAGGAGGTCGGCGACGCGGGCATTGTCCTCGAGGTCGGGACACGCCGGGTATCCCCACGAGTAGCGGCCGCCGCGGTACTGCTGACGGAACAGGCCCGCGAGGCTCGGCCCGTCCTCGTCGACGAAACCCCATTCGGTGCGGATGCGGTGGTGCCAGTACTCGGCGAGGGCCTCGGCCATCTCGACACCGATTCCGTGCAGCACGAGGTAGTCCTGGTAGCGGTTCTGGGCGTAGAGCTCTGCCGTCCGCTCGCTGACCGTGGCCCCCATCGACACGATGTGGAACGCGGCGTAATCGGGCTCATCGGAGGAGACGGGACGGAAGAAGTCGGCGATGCACAGCCACGGTTCGGTCTTCTGGCGCGGGAAGGTGAACCGGGTGCGCTCGACGGTGCGCGTCTCGTCGGTCCACACGACGAGGTCGTTGCCGTCCGAGTTGACGCAGAAGTAGCCATAGACGAGTTGAGGCACGAGGACACCGGAGGCCTTGGCCAGGGCGAGTTGCTCGCGCAGCTGCGGGCGAATGCGCTCCTTGAAGGCCGCGTCGTCCTCGCCGTTCTCGGGGCGGTACTGCCACTGGTTGCGGAAGAGGGCGGTCTCGTTGATGTAGGCGGCGATCTCGTCGATGCCGATGCCCTTCACCACCCGTGTACCGAGGAAAGGCGGCACGAACACGCGGTTGTCCGTCTCCACCCCGGGTGAACGGGTGGGGATCGTGGCGGGATCGACGTCGGACTTCTCGGTGCGCGGGATGCGCCGCTCGGACGGGACGCGCCCGAATCCGGGGTCGTCCACGCCCGTGCGCTTGATCTCCATGAGCCGGTCGAGCGTGGCGAGTCCCTCGAAGGCGTCCTTGCCGTAGAAGACGCGGCCGTCGTGCTGCTCGCGGAGGTCCTTCTCCACGTAGGTGCGGGTGAGTGCGGCGCCGCCGAGGAGGACCGGGACGTGGGACATGCTGCGGCGCCGCATCTCGGCGAGGTTGTCGCCCATGATGACGGTGCTCTTCACGAGGAGACCGCTCATGCCGAGGGCGTCGGCATCCACCTCCTCGACCTTGGCCAGCATCTCGCCGATGTCCACCTTGATGCCGATGTTGTGGACCTCGTAGCCGTTGTTCGTGCAGATGATGTCCACGAGGTTCTTGCCGATGTCGTGCACATCGCCCTTGACGGTGGCGAGGACCAGTTTGCCCTTCGATGAACCGGCCCCTGAGGAGTCCATGAGCGGCTCGAGCCGGGCGACAGCCGCCTTCATGGTCTCGGCGCTCTTGAGCACGAAGGGCAACTGCATCCGACCGGAGCCGAACAGCTCTCCCACCTCGCGCATGCCGTCGAGCAGGATGTTGTTGATGATGTCGAGGGGGGCGTTCCCCTCGGCGAGGGCCCGGTCGAGGGACTCGCCGAGGCCGTCCTGCTCGCCGTCGATGATGTGGCGCCGGAGGATCTCGGTGATGGTCCACCCGCTGCGGTCCTCCACCACCTTCTCGGCCGCCGAGACCCCGGCGAACATCTCGAGCAGGCTCTCGAGCGGGTCGTACCCGGGACGCCGACGGTCGTGGATGAGGTCGCGACACACCTCCACCTGCTCCTCGGGCATGCGCGAGAGAGGAAGGATCTTGGAGGCGTGCACGATGGCGGCGTCGAGACCGGCCTCGCGGGCCTCCTGCAGGAAGACACTGTTGAGGGCCTGGCGCGTGGCGGGCGAGAGGCCGAAGCTGATGTTCGAGAGTCCGAGCACCGTCCAGGCGCCGGGGATCTCGGACTTGATCCGCCCGATCGCCTCGAGCGTGGCCATGCCGTCGCGGCGCAGGTCCTCCTCGCCGGTTCCGAGGGGAAAGGTGAGCGGGTCGAAGATGAGGTCGGAGGCCGACAATCCGTAGCGGTCGACGGCGATGCGGTGGAGACGGTGTGCCACCTCCATCTTCCACTCGGTGTCGCGGGCCTGGCCGCGCTCGTCGATGAGCAGGCACACCACGGCTGCACCGAAGTCGCGTGCGAGGGAGAAGATGCGGTCCATGCGGCTGCCCGGCTCCTCGCCGTCCTCGAGGTTCGCGGAGTTGAGGATGCAGCGTCCCCCGATGCGCACGAGGCCCGCCTCCATCACCTGGGGTTCGGTGGAATCCAGGACGAGCGGTGCGCTGGCCTGGGTGGCGAAGCGCGAGGCGATCTCGGCCATGTCATCCCTGCCGTCGCGTCCGACGTAGTCCACGCACACGTCGAGGACGTGGGAGCCCTCGCGGACCTGTTCCGCGGCCATGCGCAGGCATGAGTCCCAGTCGCCGCGCAGCATCGCGTCGCGGAAGGCCCGCGAGCCGTTGGCGTTCGTGCGCTCGCCGATGATGAGGAACGAGTTGTCCTGGGCGAGGGTGACGGGCGAGTAGAGGGAGGTGACGCTCGGCTCGTCCACGGGTCGGCGCACGGCCGGCACGGCGTCGCGCACCGCCTCGACCACGGCGCGCAGGTGCTCGGGGGTGGTGCCGCAGCATCCGCCGACGACGGTGATGCCCAGCTCGGTCACGTGGCGCAGGTGGTGCTCGGCGAGCTGAGCCGGGGTGAGGTCGTAGTGGGTGCGTCCGTCGACGACGCTCGGAAGCCCGGCGTTCGGCAGCACGCTGACCGGGATGAGGGAGTGCTCGCTGAGCCAGCGCAGGTGCTCCTGCATCTCGGCGGGGCCGGTCGCGCAGTTGATTCCGATGATGTCGGGACGCATCGCGGCAATGGCCGCGTAGGCGGCGCCGATCTCGGTGCCCACGAGCATGCGTCCGGTCGTTTCCATGGTGACCTGCACCTGGATGGGCACTTCGCGACCGGCGGTCGCCATCGCCGTGCGACAGGCTTGCATGGCCGCCTTCACCTGGAGCAGGTCCATGCAGGTCTCGATGAGGAACAGGTCGACCCCGCCCTCGAGGAGTCCCTCGGCCTGTTCGACGTAGGCCTCGCGCAGTTCGACGAATCCGATGTGGCCGAGGCTCGGGAGCTTCGTGCCGGGACCGATGCTTCCGGCCACCCAGCGGGGACGTCCGTCGCGCTCCTCGTACTCGTCGGCCACGCGGCGAGCGATCGCGGCCGCCGAGACGTTGAGTTCGCGGGCGCGCTCGGGGATGTCGTACTCGGCGAGCACGGTGGAGAAACTGCCGAAGCTCGCGGTCTCGACGACGTCGACGCCGGCATCGAAGAAGGCCCGGTGCATGGCCTCGATGACGTCGGGACGGGTGGCGCAGAGCATCTCGTTGCAGCCCTCGAGGGAGGCCCCGCCGAAGTCGTCCGGCCCGAGGTCGAGGCCCTGCACGAAGGTGCCGAATGCCCCGTCGAACACGATGACCCGCTCGCGGACGGCTTCGATGAAGGGCTGGCGTGCCATGGCGTCACCACGCTACAAAGCGGGAAACGGGAATAGAGTCGTCGTCGTGACCCGCGCAAAGATCTACACCCGTGAGGGCGACGACGGAACGACCGGCCTCTTCTATGGTGGGAGGGTCCCGAAGGACTCGGCCCTGCCGCGGGCCTACGGCGCGGTGGACGAGGCCCAGTCGGTGATCGGGCTGGCACGGGTCGCGGCGGGCAAGGGGAGCGAGGTGGACGCCATCTGCGTGCCCATCATGCGCGACCTGTGGGTACTGATGGCCGAACTGGCGACCCTGCCGGAGAATCGGGGCAAGCTCGAGCCCGGGCGCAGCAGCGTGACCCCGGAGATGGTGGACCGCCTCGAGACGACCATCGACGATCTCGACACCCGCTTCGAGCCGCCCACCGAGTTCGTCGTGCCCGGCGAGCACCCCGTCGCCGCGTGGCTCGATTTCGCCCGCACCACGGTGCGGCGGGCCGAGCGCCAGGCCTACTCGGCCGCGCCCCCGCCGTCGTACGTCGTGCCGTACCTCAACCGGTTGTCGGATCTGCTCTGGACGATGGCCCGGTGGCAGGAAGGCGAGTCCCGCCCCGTGCGCGGACTCTGACGGACCCGGCTCGGCCCTCGCGTCACGGGCCGCCGACATTCGGGCGGGAGCGGGTGCTCTCGTAGAGTGGCGCGCATGCGCACCACGTTCACCGCCGCCGCGAAGGCACCCTCCAAGGTCCGGGCCCACATCGTCGCCGTCGCCGCCGACGGTCCCGTCCCCCGGGAGGCGGGCATGTCGCGCGACGCGCTCGCGGCCCTCGGTTTCGAGGCCGGCGCATCCCAGACACTCGTGCTGCCCCCGACGACCGCAACCGGTCCGGTGCGCGTGCTCGTCGGCGTCGGACCCGCCGCCAAGGTCGACGCTGTTCTGCTGCGCAATGCGGCGGCCGCCTCGGCCCGCGCGGCGCAGCGCCACGAGGTTGTGTCCACGAATCTCGCGCTGGCCGGCAAGGGTGACGCGCGCGCGTCCGCCAAGGCGGTCGTCGAGGGGATGGCACTCGCTCTGCACCGTTGGGCGGACCTGAAGAACGACACGAGCTCGGTCCCCCGGCTGACGGACGTCACGCTCGTGGCGGGGGAGAAGCTGGCTCAGGTGCGCGCCGGTGCGGCCGTCGGATCCGTCACTTCGCGGGCGACGTGCCTGGCCCGTGACCTGGCCAATACCCCACCCTCGCACCTCACCGCCCGGCTGTTCGCCGAGCGCGCCGTCGCGCTCGCGGCGGAGTCCGGTCTGGAGGCGACCGTCTACAACCGCGACCAACTGGCGGCGATGGGCTGCGGGGGGATCGTGGGAGTGAACGCGGGCAGCACGGAGCCGCCGCGCATGGTGAAGCTGGTGTGGGCGCCGCGGGAACCGAAGGGCCGCGTGGTCCTCGTGGGCAAGGGAGTGATGTACGACTCGGGCGGCATCTCGCTGAAGCCGAGCGACGGCATGCACGCCATGATGAAGATGGACATGAGCGGCGCGGCCGCCGTGCTGGCGACCATGGGGGCATTGCGCGACCTCAAGGTGCGCACCCACGTGACGGCCTACCTCATGTGCACCGACAACATGCCCTCCGGTTCCGCCCTGAAACTCGGCGACGTGCTCACCATGCGCAACGGCAAGACGGTGGAGGTCCACAACACCGACGCCGAGGGCCGGCTCATCCTCGCCGACGGTCTGTCGCTCGGGGCCGAGCAGAAGCCCGACGCGATGGTGGACATCGCGACGCTGACGGGTGCGTGCATCGCGGCGCTCGGCAAGAGGATCGCCGGCGTGGTGGGCAACAGTGAGTCGGTCGTGGAGCAGCTGCGTGCGGCGAGCGCGCGCACCGACGAGTTGTTGTGGGAACTGCCCCTCCACCGCGACTACCGCAAGCTGCTCGACTCGAACGTCGCCGACATGAAGAACATCGGCGGTCCGTACGCGGGCGTGACCACGTCCTCGCTCTTCCTCTCCGAGTTCGTCGCGGGCACCCCGTGGGCCCACCTCGACATCGCCGGGCCGATGGATTCCGACGGCGACGAGGGCTGGCTGAACCGGGGGGCGACCGCCTTCGGGACGCGTCTGCTCATCGACTTCGTCGCGAACTTCACCAAGCCCCCGGCGCGAACCCGATGACGCCGGGGACACCGGCCGGGATCTTCTCGCTCGAGGGGAGGGTCGCCGTCGTCACCGGCGCCTCGTCGGGCCTCGGAGCCCGATTCGCCCGGGTCCTGCACGCGGCCGGTGCCTCGGTGGTGCTCGCGGCGCGTCGTATGGACCGGCTCGAGGCGGCGACCGCGGAGATGGAGCGCAGCATCGCCGTGCGGTGCGACGTCTCGGCGGAGGGCGACCGCGAGGCGCTCGTCGACGAGGCCATGGAGGCGTTCGGACGCATCGACGTCCTCGTCAACAACGCCGGCGTGGGCATCAACGTGGCGATCGAGGACGAGGAACTCGAGGAATTCCGCCGGGTCCTCGAGATCAACACGACTGCGGTGTGGCACCTCTCCAAGCTGGCCGGTCGACACATGACCGCGGCCGGGAGCGGGTCGATCGTCAACGTGGCGTCCGTCCTCGGGCTCGTGGGCTCGGCCCCGATCAAGCAGGCCAATTACTGCGCCAGCAAGGGGGCGGTGGTGAATCTGTCGCGCGAGTTGGCTCTGCAGTGGGCGAGGCGCGGCGTGCGGGTGAACGCACTGTGCCCGGGCTGGTTCCCCAGCGAGATGACCGACGGGATGGACACCGACGAGGGGTCGCGCGCGTTCATCGCGCGCAACTCGCCGATCCCGCGCATGGGCCGCGAACACGAGCTGGACGGGGCGATCCTCTTCCTCGCCAGTGATGCGTCGACCTTCTTCACGGGACAGGAACTCGTCGTGGACGGAGGCTGGACCGCCCGATGACGTCGCTTCCCGGGCAGCCCCCGGCCCGGGAGGTGCTCGCGGCACCGGGCGTCGCGGCTCTGTTGTTGTCCACGTTCGTGCTCACGACCGGGGTCATGCTGCAGGCGGCGGCGCTCGTCAAGCACGTTTTCGACATCACCGGCGACGAACTGAGCATCGGTCTCGTGGGGCTCGCCGAGTTCCTCCCCGCGGCGCTCCTCGTGCTCGTCACCGGCACCGTCGCCGACCGGTGGGCCCGCAAACGTGTCGCCTTGACGGCACAGGCGGGCGAGCTCCTCTGCGCCGTGCTGTTCACCGTCATCGCGCTCGATGACCCGCGCACCGCGGCGCCCATGATCCTCGTGTCGGTCCTGTTCGGCACGGCCCGGGCCTTCGTCGCACCGGCACTGCGGCCCGTGGCGGCGATGATCGCTCCGGCGGGGGGACTGCCCCGGGTGGTGGCCATGCACAGCGCGGCATGGACCGCGGCGGCCATCATCGGACCGGCGACGAGCGGGTTCCTCTACGCGGCCGACCCCGCCCTCGCGTACGGCACCGCCGCGGTGCTCATCGCGCTCGGCATGGTCGCACTCGCGCGCGTGCCGGTGCCGCGCCGCGTCGACGAGCCAGGTGCGCCGCCCCCGACTCTGCGTCACGCGCTCGAGGGATTGCGATTCATCCGGCGCACACCGGTCCTGCTGGCGGCCATCTCGCTCGACCTGTTCGCCGTTCTGTTCGGAGGGGCGGTGGCACTGCTGCCCGTCATCGCCGAGGAACGACTCGGGGTGGGTGACGTGGCCTACGGCTGGTTGCGGGCGGCCGGCGGCATCGGGGCGGGAATCTCGGCCCTCGTGCTCGCGGTGCGTCCGGTGCGGCGCCGGGTGGGACCGACCCTGCTCGTCGCCGTGGCCCTGTTCGGGGTCGGATCGATCGTTCTCGGCACCACGCGGTCCTTCGTGGTGGCCTTCGTGGCGGTGCTCGCGGCGAACGCCGCCGACATGGTGAGCGTCTTCATCCGCAGTTCGCTCGTCCCGCTCGTCACCCCCGACGACAAGCGCGGGCGGGTGACGGCGGTGGAGAACGTGTTCATCGGGGCGTCGAACGAGCTCGGAGCCTTCGAGTCGGGCGCGGTGTCGAGCCTGGTCGGGACGCCGGCCACCGTGATCGGTGGTGGTGTGGCCACTCTGGTCGTCGCAGCCGCATACACCGTCGCCTTCCCCGCCCTGAGACGGGTGGACACCTTCGAGGAGGTCGTTCGCGAGCGGTGACGGTCCACCGTCGCACGGAGGGTCCGTGCTTGACTGGAACGGACATCACGACGGGGGAGGACTCCATGGCGACGACGAAGAAGGCGGCACCGCCGAGGAAGGCCGCGGCGAAGAAGAAGGCGACACCCGCGAAGAAGAAGGCGACACCCGCGAAGAGGGTCACCGGGAAGAAGGCGGTGACGAAGCCCGCTTCCGAGAAGGCTCCGTTGTCCCGCCCGGAGACGAGGCGGATCGCACCGGCGGCGATCGCATCCACGCTCGGGTCCAACGTGAGCAAG
>JBDLRG010000194.1:0-3370 GCA_039800125.1 Actinomycetota bacterium | reverse complement strand
CCTCCTCGCCCCGCGGGTCGATGCACCGCGGGAGTTCCTCGCCCTCGCCGCGCGTGCGGCGCGTGCCGTCGGTGCCGGAGGTCTGTTGGTGGTGCAGACGCGCGTTCCGGAGCATCCGCTCCTCGCGGCCCTCGGCGCGTCCGATGCGGCATCGGCCGTGCGTGCATGGCTCGAGAACGACCTCGAGGTTCGTCGCGGCCTCGACCTTCCCCCCTTCTCCGAGGTGGTGTCGGTCACCTATCCGGCCTCCGAATCACCTCCGCCTCTGCCTCCGCTGCCGCCGGGGGTGTCCTGCATCGGAACAGAAAGAGGCTTCGTTCTGCGCTCGACCTCGAGTACGGCGCTGGACGTCGCACTCGAGACCGTGAGGGCCCTTCCCGGGCCCCTGCCGCGCGTGGTGGTGGATCCCCGCCGCTACTGAGCCTTCGCCGGTATGCAAACCCGCAGAACGCGGAATCCGCGGGCACTGGCGAGCCGTTCGACGGCCCATCCCCGCGTATCCATCCACCCGACCAGGGAATCACTGCCGAGGTGGCGACCGACCACCATCCGGGCTTCGCCGTCGGGGGGCAGGAGGGGCATCCAGCGATCGAGGAGTGCGTGCAGTGCTTCCTTGCCGATGCGAACCGGAGGATTGCTCCACAATCGTGCGACCGCCTCCGCCTGCGTCTCCTCGGGAAGCCGTGTTTCCACATTGGTGATCCCGTTTCGACGTGCATTGGCGGCACACACCTCAAGGGCGCGGGAATTGACGTCCACGGCCATCACTCTGCAGGCGGGCCACAGTCGCGCCATGACGAGCGCCAGGACCCCCGACCCGCATCCCAGATCGACCGCGAGGGACCCGTCGGGCGGCGTGCTGATCGGATGGCGTCGGAGGCTGTCGAGGAGCACCTCGGTTCCCCGGTCGAGCCCGCGCGACGCGAAGACACCCGAGGCGGACTCCATGTGGAGGGTGCCCCAGAGTCCTTTCACCTCGAAGGACTCGCGCTGGTCGCGGTCCGAGGGCTCGGCCGAGAAGTAGTGCCGTGTCGACGACGAGTCGTCGTTGCCTCCGTCTTCCACGCCACCTCCGCTCGCTAGCCTGTCCATCATGGCCTATGACGTGCGCACCTACGGCGACCCCGTCCTCAACAGCCCCGCCGAAGAGGTCGAGAACATCGACGGCAAGCTCGTGCGGCTGACCCAGGCCATGCTCCAGACGATGTATCAGGTGCCGGGCATCGGTCTGGCGGCACCCCAGATCGGCGTACAGAAGCAGATCTTCGTGTACGACCTCGGCGGCGAACCCGTGACCCTCATCAATCCCCGCATCGTGGAGTCCGCCGGGGAGTGGGTCTACGACGAGGGTTGCTTGTCCATCCCCGGGCTCTACGTGGAGATGGTGCGACCCAAGCAGGTCCTGCTCGAGGCAGTGGATCTCGACGGCAATGATGTGCGAATCGAGGCTGACGAACTGCTCGCCAGGCTCTTCCAGCATGAACTCGACCATCTGAACGGCGTCCTGATGTTCGAGCGGATGACCGCGGATCAACGGGAGAAGGCCATGAGCGCGTACCGCCGCATCGAGGAGAGCGGTTTTTCCGGCGAGCCCCGTCACATCGCGCTCACGTAGGTGCCGGTGCGTCGCCGATCCATCGTGTTTCTCGGGACACCCGAGGTCGCCGCGGTGGTCCTGCGGGGACTCGTCCTCGAGGAGCGTCGCATCGATCTGGTCGTCACCGCTCCCGACAAGAGACGGGGGAGGGGCGGGTCGCTGATGCCCACCCCCGTGAAGACCGCGGCCCTCGAGGCCGGCCTGCAAGTGTCGCACGATCCCGGGGATGTGCTGGCGGCCGCCGGCTCCGACACTCTGGGGGTCGTCGTCGCCTACGGCCGCATCATCGCCGCTTCGACCCTGTCCAGGCTGCCCATGCTCAATGTGCACTTTTCGCTTCTCCCGCGCTGGCGCGGTGCAGCTCCCGTCGAGAGGGCGATTCTCGCCGGGGACACCGAGACCGGAGTGTGCATCATGCGCATGGACGAGGGGCTCGATACCGGGAACGTGGTGGCGAATACCCGCGTGCCCATCGCAGCAGAGGACACCACGGACACGCTCCTCGAGCGATTGGCCCGGGTCTCGGTGCCCTTGTTGTCGTCGTGTCTCGACATGGCGGATCTCACCGGTGTTCCTCAACTGGGCGAGTCGAGCTACGCGCGAAAGATCGGCCCGGAAGAAGGGGACATCGACTGGTCGGAACCCGCCGAGATGGTCGCCCGGAGGGTCCGGGCCCTGCGGTGCCACACCCATCTGGATGGTCGTCGCATCGCCATCCTGGAGGTCCGAGAGCCGACCGATCCGGCGTCGCTCCCCGTCGATGCGCGCCCGGGAACGATCATCGCGGGTGCCCATGTGCGCGCCGGAGGGGATTGGTTGCGTCTCGTCGTGGTTCGACCCGAAGGTCGGGCCTCCTGCTCTGGTGCAGATTGGTTCCGCGGTTTGCGCGGCGATCACCCGGTGTTCTCCCGCGCTCGATGAGATTCCTCGGGGGAGCGGACCGAGGTCTGGCTAGCCTCGCCCTGTGCTGAGACTGGTCCTTCCCAAGGGGTCGCTGGAGAAGGCGACCATGGATCTGTTCGAGGCGGCCGACCTGCGCGTGCGCCGTTCTTCTGCCGTCGATTATCGGGCCACCATCGACGACCCGCGCATCGTTGAGGTTCGCATCCTGCGTCCCCAGGAGATCCCGGTGTACGTCCAGGAGGGGCTGTTCGACATCGGCATCACCGGTCGTGATTGGATCGAGGAGACGGGGAGCGACGTGGTGAGCCTCGGTCAACTCAAGTACTCGAAGGCAACCGACCAACCCGTGCGCATCGTGGTCGCTGTCGCCGAGGATTCCTCCGCCACGTCGATTGCCGACCTCGGCGATGGCGTTCGCGTCACGAGCGAATATCCCGAGCTCGCCCGGCGTTTCTTCGCCGGACACGGTGTGCGCGCCGACGTGCGTCTCAGCTACGGCGCGAGCGAGGCCAAGATCCCCGACATCGCGGATTGCGTCGTGGACATCACCGAGACGGGCCGTGCCCTGCGGGCGGCGGGACTGCGCATCATCGACACGATCCTCACCTCCCACACCGAGTTCGTGGCCCATCGCGCATCGTGGGAGGACCCGGACAGGAGGCACGCGATGGAGCAACTCCTCGTCCTGCTCTCGGGGACCCTCGAAGCTCGTGACAAGGTGCTGGTGAAGCTGAACGTGGGTGCGGATCGGCTGGACGCCGTGCTGGCCCTTCTGCCCGCGGCGAAGTCACCGACGATCTCGCGGCTGGCGTCGGACGACTGGGCGGTCGAGTCGGTGGTTCCCAAGAAGGGGATCAACATGCTCATCCC
>JBDLRG010000193.1:0-4225 GCA_039800125.1 Actinomycetota bacterium | reverse complement strand
GTCGGCGACGCCGCGGGCGTCGTGTTCACCGTGGGCGTGATGTGGGCCATCGTGCGCCGCTACGTGCAGAAGCCCTACCGCATCCGCATCAAGTCGAAGCCCGAGCACGGCATTATCCTCGGGGTCCTCTTGGCCATCGGTCTGAGCGGCTTCGCCGCCGAGATGTTCCGCATCGCCGCCAGCGCGGCCGGGGGCAAGGACATGGACTTCGAGAAGTGGTCGTTCGTGGGCTGGCCGCTCTCGCGCCTCGTCGACGGCTGGTCGCTCGGTGCGCTCGAGAACTGGCACCAGGCGATGTGGGTCCTGCACGTGCTGACCTTCGTGGCCTTCCTCGCCCTGCTCCCCATCACGATGCTGCGCCACGTCTTCACGTCGCCACTGAACATGTACCTGCGCGACCGTGACCGCCCCAAGGGCGCCATGCGCGCCATGCCGAACCTCACCGAGACCTCGCTCGAGACGTTCGGCGCCGCCGTGGTGGAGGACTTCACGTGGAAGCAGCTGCTCGACACCGACGCCTGCACCATGTGCGGCCGCTGCACGAGCGTGTGCCCGGCCCACGCCACCGGCAAGCCCCTCGACCCGCGCGAGATCGTGCTCAAGACGGGCGAGGTCATGGCGGCCACCGCCGCGCACGCGCCGGGTGGCAGCGTGTCGCCGCCCCTCTCGGTGGATCCGGAGATCACCATCGGGGCGAACTCGCTGTTCGAGCGCATCACCTCCGAGGAGGTCTGGGCCTGCACCAGTTGCCGCGCATGCGATGAGATCTGCCCCGTGAACATCGAGATCCTCGACAAGATCCTCGACATGCGCCGCTACCTCTCGCTGATGGAGAGCAATTTCCCGGCCGAACTGGGCAACGCCTACCGCGCCATGGAGAACCAGCAGAACCCCTGGGGAATGAACCAGAACGAGCGCGCCGACTGGGCCAAGGACCTCGAGGTCGACGTCGTCGACCCGGGCTCGCCCTTCTCGCATGAGTACCTCTACTGGGTGGGATGCGCCGGTTCCTTCGACGACAAGAACAAGAAGGTCACCCAGGCCGTCGCCAAGTTGCTCATCCGCGCCGGCATCGACGTGGCGATCCTGGGCCCCAGCGAGATGTGCACGGGCGACTCCGCTCGCCGCTCGGGCAACGAGTACCTGTTCCAGATGCTCGCCATGCCCAACATCGAGATGCTCGACGGCATGGGCGTGAAGAAGATCATCACGCAGTGCCCGCACTGCTTCAACACCCTGAAGAACGAGTACCCGCAGCTGGGCGGCAACTACGAGGTGGTCCACCACAGCGAGTTCCTCGAGCATCTCATCGACACCGGTCAACTCGACATCCGCAACGCGTCCCTCGATGACCGCATCACGTACCACGACTCGTGCTACCTCGGCCGTCACAACGACGTCTACATGGCCCCCCGCAAGATCGTGGGCTCCATCAAGGGCGTGCAGGTGGTGGAGATGCCGCGCAACGGAACGAAGGGCATGTGCTGCGGCGCCGGCGGCGCGCGCATGTGGATGGAGGAGTCCATCGGCACCAAGGTGAACGACGAGCGTGCCCAGGAGGCGATCAGCACCGGTGCCTCCCGAGTCGCGACGGCGTGCCCCTTCTGCTACATCATGCTCGACGACGGCGTGAAGGCCGCCGGTGTCGACGAGGACACCGTCAAGGTGGCCGACATCGCCATCCACCTCCTCGAAGCCATCGAGAACGGCGAGCGCGAGGCCGCACAGGCCTCGGCCCCGCTGGCCGCCAGCCCCGGCGAATGAGATCGGCGGCTCAGTCCGCGAAGTTCTCGAAGTAGCGACTCGGCGTCGGTCCGCGCTGGCCCTGGTACTTGGAACCCTTGGCCCCCGACCCGTAGGGCTTCTCGGCCGGCGAAGTCATACGCATGAACGACACCTGCCCGATCTTCATGCCCGGATACAACGTGATGGGGAGGTTGGCGACGTTGGCCAGCTCGAGCGTGACGTGCCCATCGAAGCCGGCGTCGATGAATCCGGCCGTGGAATGGATGAGCAGCCCCAGCCGTCCGAGGCTGCTCTTGCCCTCGACGCGGGCGACGAGGTCGTCGGGAACCCCGATGCGCTCGAGCGTGGAGCCGAGCACGAATTCACCGGGATGAAGCATGAAGACACCGTCGAGGGGCACCTCGACCAGTTCGGTGAGGCCGGTGAGGTCCTTCTTCACGTCGAGCACACCGGCGGAATGGTTGCGGAACACCCGGAAGAGGTTCGAGACCTTCACGTCCACGCTGCTCGGCTGGATGCAGGACTCGTCGTGGGGCTCGATGACGATGCGCCCCGCGGAGACCTGGTCGCGGATGTCCCTGTCCGAAAGAATCACGGCGCAACCCTAGTGGGGAGCACCGCGACGGCCCGAGGGGGGACCGGGTCGCCCACCACGGAGGCGACCCGGTCCCGGACCCGATGGTCAGTGGCTGAAGGGGATGTTCGGCAGGATCCGGTCGAGCCAGCGCGGCACGTACCAGGACCTCTTGTCGAGGAGACCGAGCATCGCGGGCACGAGCATCATGCGCACCACCGTGGCGTCGAGGAGCACGGCCACGGCGAGCGTGATGCCCAGCTCCGTCGGCGGGATCGGTCCGGTCACCCCGAAGGCGATGAACACCACGATCATGATGAGCGCGGCGTTTGTGATGGGTCTTCCGGTGCGGGCGACCCCCTCCCGCACGGCGACCTGTGTGTCGCCCGTCTTCTCGTGCATCTCCTTGATGGCCGCCAGCAGGAAGAGCTGGTAGTCCATGGACAGGCCGAAGAGCAGCGCGAAGAAGAACAGGGGTGCCCACGCGTTGATGAAGCCCTGGTGCTCGATGCCGATGAGACCGGCCCCGAATCCCCATTGGAACACGATCGTGGCGAAGCCGAAACTGGCCGCGACGCTGATGAGGTTGAGCACGATGGACGCCAGTGCGATCACGAGGCTGCGGAAGACCACGAGCAACAGCACGAAGGCCACCAACATGATGAGGCCGGCAGCGAGGGGTGCACTGGAAACGAGTGCCTCGGTGAGGTCGTGGTTCTGCGAGCCGGGTCCGCCCACGAGGGCACCAGGCGCCTCCACGGCGAGGGTGTCACGCAGACGACCCGTCATGTCCTGGGTCTCCACGGACGATCCTCCGGTCCTCGGGAACGCCCGGATGACGGTGCGTCCCTCGTCGGACTGCACGCCGAGCGGCGCGGCCATGAGCGTGTTCTCGTCCGCCTGGACGACTGCCAATGCAGATGCCGCTTCGTCCGCCGGTGCGGTGATGTAGAAGGGCGCCACCGCGCCGGGTCCGAACGCGGCCACCACCGCGTCGTTGCCGTCACGGCTCTGTGCGCCCTGGTCGACGACGGTGGCGTCCGGCATCCCGAGACGCATCCCGATCGCGGGTGCCGCGAGAGCCAACATGAGCACCAGACCCGCGACGAGAGTGCGGCGGGGCTTCCACAATGCTCGCGAGGTCCATCTCGCCCATCGGGCCTCGGCCGCCTTGTCGGGATCCTCTTTGGCGCGGTTGACGAGCACCCGGTCACCCATCGCCGCGAGCACCGCGGGCAGGAGCGTGAGCGAGGCGAACGACACGGCCACGACCGACATGATCATCCCGAAGGCCATGGAACGGAACACCATGATCGGGATGAAGAAGAGCGCGGCGAGCGACAGCACCACGGTGAGAGCGGACAGGAAGACGGCCTTGCCGGCGGTCTCGAGTGCGCCGGCCATGGCTTCGGACAACACCTTTCCTTCCTCCCGTTCCTCGCGGTAGCGCGAGACGATGAAGAGGCTGTAGTCGATGCCCACGGCGAGACCGATCATCATCGAGAAGTTCATCGACCACACCGACAGGGGTGTGAGGGCCGTGGCCAGATGGATGGCCGCGAATCCCACGGCGATGCCGGCGACGGCGAGGATGAGAGGCACCCCGGCGGCGATCGCCGAGCCGAATGCGATGAAGAGCAGGATGAGGGTGGGCAGACCCGAGAGGAGTTCGGCCTTGTGCAGGGCCTTCTCGTTCTCGTGGTTGAAGTCCTCCCACATGGCCCACTCGCCCGTGACGGCGGCTGTGGTGCCCGCGGGAAGCTGCTGGGTGTCGACCCACTCCATGAGGTGTCCGGCCGCGATCGGCAAGTCCGCGTCCTCGGTGGCCTCGAGAACCACGGGAATGAGGATGGTGCGTCCGTCAGAGGACACGAGTCCCGCCTCGGCGGGTTGGGCCAACGGATC
>JBDLRG010000192.1:0-5781 GCA_039800125.1 Actinomycetota bacterium | reverse complement strand
AGCGGGGTCGCATCTCGGCGGCGATGACGGGTCTCGGGATCGCGGTGTGGGAGAGCGGGGCGAACTTCGTGCTGTTCCGTCCCGCAGGACCCGGGGCGTCGACGGTGTGGTCCGGGCTCGTCGAGCGAGGCGTGCTCGTGCGCGACTGCAGCGGGTGGCGGGGCCTGGAGGGGTGCCTGAGGGTGACGGTGGGGACCCCCGAGGAGAACGATGCGTTCCTGACGGCACTCGGCGCCGTGATCGCCCGGGCCTGAGGCCCACCCGGAATACCCCTCGCGAATCCCCACCCCAGCGGCGAGACTGTTCCCATGTCACGCACGGCTCGCATCTCGCGCACCACCAAGGAGACCCGCATCGAGGTTTCCCTCGATCTCGACGGCACGGGGCGCTCCGAGGTCTCCACCGGCATCCCCTTCTACGACCACATGCTCGACCAGCTGGCGCGCCACGGGGGATTCGACCTGGAGGTGCGGGCCGCGGGCGACCTGCACATCGACACGCACCACACCGTGGAGGACGTGGCGATCTGCATCGGCGAGGCCCTGCGCGAGGCACTCGGGGACAAAGCGGGGGTGCGCAGGTTCGCCAGCGGTCTCTATCCCCTCGACGAAGCGCTCATCGAGGTGTCGCTCGACCTGTCCGGGCGTCCGTTCGTCGCCTGGAACGTGGACCTGCCCGAGTGCCTGCCGCTCGGTCAGCCCGCCTTCGACCCCTCGCTCGCCGAGCATGCCGTTTCGTCGCTCGCCACGGCAGCGGCCATCACGCTGCACGTGAACATGAAGGCCGGCCGCAACGTGCATCACATCATCGAGGCGACCTTCAAGGGTCTGGCCCGTTGCCTGCGCGACGCCGTGCGGATCGAGTCCGCGGCCGTGCCGTCGACGAAGGGCGTTCTCTCGTGACCCGACCCGTGAGGGTGGCGGTCATCGACTACGGCATCGGTAATCTGCGCTCGGCGCAGAAGGCGTTGGAGGCGACCGGGGCGGACGCCCTGCTCACCGGGGATGCCCTGCTCATCGAGTCGGCCGACGCGGTGGTGCTACCCGGTGTCGGATCGTTCGGTTCCTGCATGGCAGCCCTGCGGGAGAGGGGGCTCGACGCGACGGTGACCGATGCCGTGGCAGCAGGCATGCCGTTCCTCGGAGTCTGCGTGGGGATGCAGATGCTCTTCCAGGGGAGCGCCGAGGACGAGGGGGTGGCGGGTCTCGGTCTCCTGAGCGGTCGGGTGGAGCCCGTGCCCGCCGGCGTTCCCCGTCCCCAGATGCAGTGGAACGTCGTCGAACCCGTGATGGACGACGAGGTGCTCGGCGGGGGCCGGGAGTGGATGTATTTCGTGCACTCGTATCGGTGCGTGCCGACCGACTCCGGCATCGTGGCCTCGACGTGCAGCTACGGGGGCGACATCACCGCCGCGGTGCGGAAGGAGAATGTTCGTGCCGTGCAGTTCCATCCCGAGAAATCCGGCGCGGCGGGCCTGGCACTGCTCGGACGGTTCGTGGCCTCGGCGGAGCGCCGATGAGGCTCTATCCCGCCATCGACCTCCTCGGTGGATCCGTGGTGCGTCTCACCCAGGGTCGTTACGACGACGCCACCGTGTACGGCGACGATCCCGTGGCGGTGGCGACGATGTTCGTGGAACAGGGGGCGGACCGGGTGCACATCGTCGACCTCGACGCGGCGCGCACCGGTGACCCCGTCAACCGTGGCGTCATCGCCCGCGTCGTCGCGGCGGTCTCTGGCCGCGCGCTCGTGCAGGTGGGTGGGGGAGTGCGATCCGTCGCCGATGCCCGCGAACTCTCCGACGCCGGGGTGTGGCGGGTCGTCATGGGGTCGGCCGCCGTCGCCGACCCGACCCTCGTGACGCTGGTGGCCGACGTGGTGCCCGTGGCCGTGGGACTCGACCATCGCGGCGGGAGTCTGGCGGTGGAGGGATGGACCCGGGACTCGGGCGTCGAACTCGCGGACCTGGCCGTGCGCATGGAGGGGGCCGCCGCGTTCGTCGTCACCGACATCTCCCGCGACGGCATGCTCACCGGTCCCGACACCGACGGTCTCGCCCGTCTCGCCGCGGCCACGGAGGTTCCGGTGGTGGCGAGCGGTGGGGTGGGCACGCTCGACCATCTCGCGGAACTGGTCCGAGTGGGTTCGCTCGAGGGCGTCATCACCGGTCGCGCGCTGTACGAGAACCGATTCACCGTGGCCGAGGCGATCGTCGTGCTGGGGGGACGGTCGTGAACCCGGACGTGGTGGCCCGCGTCATCCCGTGCCTCGACGTCGACGGCGGACGCGTGGTGAAGGGGGTCAACTTCGTCGGACTCCGTGACGCCGGCGACCCGGTGGAGCTCGCCGCCCGCTACGACGCCCAGGGTGCCGACGAGGTGGTCTTCCTCGACATCACCGCCAGCAGCGACGGCCGGGCGACGATGGTGGAGACGGTGACCCGCGCGGCCGAGCAGGTCTTCATCCCCCTCACGGTCGGCGGCGGAGTGCGCGACGTGGGAGGCGCGAGGGCCCTGTTGCGGGCGGGGGCGGACAAGGTGAGCGTGAACACCGCCGCCGTGAACGATCCCGACCTGCTCACGGTCCTCGCGGCCGAGTTCGGTGCGCAATGCGTGGTGTGCGCCATCGACGCCCGCTGGGACGAGGAACGACGCACCTGGCTCGTTCACCTGCACGGTGGTCGTACCCGCACCGACCTCGATGCGGTGGGCTGGGCCGTGGAGGCGACGCGCCGGGGTGCGGGGGAGATCCTCCTCACCTCCATGGATCGTGACGGAACGCGGGAGGGATTCGACCTCGCGCTCACGCGCGCGGTGTCGTCCTCGGTTCCCGTGCCGGTGGTGGCGAGCGGAGGAGTGGGGACACTCGCCCACCTCGCCGAGGGTGTCACCGACGGCGGGGCCACGGGGGTGCTCGCGGCCTCGATCTTCCACTTCGGCGAGCACACCGTGGCCGAGGCCAAGCAGGTGATGACCGCCCACGGCGTGCGGGTGCGGCCCGCCCCCACGGTCCCGTGAGCAGAGCGGACGGTCCCGTGAGCGCGGGCGACGGTACCGTGCTGGGGATGACCGGCGAACAGCAGAGGCTCCCCATCCAGATGCTCAACGACCGATTGCTCGTGCGCATACCCCAGGGAGAGGGAGAGCGGCGCTCGTCGGGAGGGATCCTCATCCCGGCCACCGCCCAGATCTCGAAGCGTCTCGTGTGGGCAGAGGTGGTGGCCACCGGAGCGAGCGTGCGCTCCGCCGAGACCGGGGACCAGGTGTTGTTCAGCCCGGATGACCGCTACGAGGTCGAGGTGGGAGGGACCGACTACATCATGCTGCGCGAGCGCGACATCCACGCCGTGGCCGCCACCCGCATCGAGTCGGGAACGGGTCTGTACCTGTGAGCGGGCGACGCATCGAGGCGAGCCCGGAACAGATCGCCGCGGTGAAGTGGAACGCGGACGGCCTCGTGCCCGCCATCGCCCAGTGCGCCGCGACGGGCCGGGTGCTGATGATGGCATGGATGAACGCCGAGTCCCTGCGCATGACCCTCGACGAGGGCCGCATGGTGTACTGGAGCCGGAGCAGGTCCGAACTGTGGCGCAAGGGTGACACGAGCGGCGACCGGCAATTCGTGCAGCGCGGTTGGTACGACTGCGACGGAGACACCCTGCTCTTCGAGGTGGAACAGGAGGGCGACGGCGCCTGTCACACCGGCGAGTTCACCTGCTTCTTCCGCGAGTTCGGGACGCCGTGAGCGCTCCATTGCGGGTGCGGCCCGACAGGGCCGAGTTCGTCGCACTGGCGGCGGAACACACCGTCGTCCCCGTGTGGACCGAGATGCTCGCCGACCTCGAGACACCCGTGGCGGCGTTCATCAAGCTCGTGGGCGACGGAGACGGATTCCTCCTCGAATCGGTGGACCACGGCGAGCGGTGGAGCAGGTACTCCTTCGTCGGACGCAATCCCCGCGGGACCCTGGTGTTGCGCGGCGGAAGGATCGAGACCACGGGCTCGGTTCCGGCCTCGGTGCCGCGCGACAAGGGGATGCTCGCGGCCATGGAGGAACTGCTGCGCATCTATCGGGCGCCACTCCTGCCCGATCTACCACCCCTCCAGGGCGGGCTCATGGGACACCTCGGTTATGACGTGGTGCGCGAGATCGAACGACTCCCCGATGCACCGGCCGACGACCGCGGTTTTCCCGACGCGGCGATCAGCATCATCGGGTCCCTCGCCGCGTTCGACCACTGGCGCCAACGCATCTACGTCCTCGAGAGCGTCCAGGTCGCCGGGCTCGACGCCGACGGAATCGAACTGGCCTACGACGAGGCGGTGAGTGCGATCGCCCGAGCAGTGGAGGATCTCGCCCGACCCCTGCCGTATGCGCCCGTGGAGCCCCCGGTCCCGGGCGAGGAACTGCCCGAGGTGCGCTCGTCGATGCCCGGCGATCAGTACCGGCGCGCCGTCGAAGTGGCCAAGGAGCACATCGCGGCCGGCGACATCTTCCAGGTCGTGCTCTCCCAGCGCTTCGACCTCGACCTCGAAGCCGACCCCCTCGACGTCTACCGCGTGCTGCGCCAGGTGAACCCGAGTCCCTACATGTACTTCCTGCGTCAGCCGGGTCTCACCATCGTGGGCGGGTCCCCCGAACCGATGGTGCGACTCGTGAACGGACGCGTGATCTCCCGCCCGATCGCCGGGACGCGGCGCCGCGGCGCCGACGACGAGCACGACCGCCGTCTCGCGGCGGAACTGCGCGAGAACCCGAAGGAGGTCGCCGAGCACGTCATGCTCGTCGATCTCGCCCGCAACGATGTCGGACGCGTGTGCGAGTTCGGTTCGGTGACGATGGACGAGACGATGTCCCTCGAGCGGTACAGCCACGTCATGCACCTCACGAGCCAGGTGTCGGGTCGCCTGCGCGGGGGGCTCGGTCCCGTCGACGTGCTGCGGGCCACGCTTCCGGCGGGAACGGTGAGCGGGGCGCCCAAGGTGCGCGCCATGGAGATCATCGACGACCTGGAACCCGTGAAGCGCGGCCCCTATGCCGGCGTGGTGGGTTACGCCGACTTCTCCGGGAATCTCGACACGGCCATCGCCATCCGCACGATGTTCATCGGGCCCCACTCGGCGAGTCTGCAGGCGGGGGCGGGCATCGTGGCCGACAGCGACCCCGCCGACGAGGACCTCGAGTGCCGCAACAAGGCCCAGGCTCTGTTGGCCACGGTTCCCGCGGCGGTGCGCATGACGAGACGCCGCCGGGAAGGCGGAACGCGGGCCTGAGCCCGGTCGTGGGTCACTTTCGCGCGGACGGGGCGCGGGAGAACCATTCCTCCGACGCCATCGGGTCGTGGCGCAGGTCGTCGAGGTCGCGGACGAACTCGATGATGCGGGCCACCTCGTCGACGTCGACACGGGAAGCATCGGCGACACGCAGCCAGGAGAACGCGTCGTCGCGCGAACCGCCGGCCAACGACGCACGGGCGGCCTCGACGGCGACGGAGGCCGACGGACAGGCGCGATAGGCGGCACGGGCGAAGTCGACCGCGCGACGGTGCTGGCCGTCGGAGGAGAGAGCATCGACGATGAGGCCGTCGAGATGGGGGTCCCCGGTGGGGGAGATGGCGGGGTCCGACAGCGCGCGATGCAGGCGGGTGGGCGCACTGAGCGCCTGCCACTGCATGGAGAGCATGATGACGAGGAGGGGCAGCAACCCGAGGAAGCCCGCCGACAACGCCGCCGACCCGACGGTCGCGGTGATGGCGATGCTCACGCGCAGCACCCACAGTCG
>JBDLRG010000191.1:0-6944 GCA_039800125.1 Actinomycetota bacterium | reverse complement strand
CGGATGAGCGCCGAGATCCCGAGGAGCAACCCGGCGATGAGGAAGGCAGCAAGACCGAACCAGACCACGGTGAGGTACGAGCGGAGGAACTCAGACATCGGGGTCGAAACTACTACGGAGGCCGTGAGGCCCCCGAACTTGCCCCGCGCCGGCGACCCGGCCATGTGCGGTTGTGAGCCCGCGGTTATCGTCTCGCAGCGTGGCCCGTCCGCTCATCCTCGTCCCCGCTCGACACTCCCCACGGGCCGATGGTCACCGCACCCCGGTGGTGAGCGGAGGTCGCCTCTACGCCGACGCACTCGCACGAGCGGGGGCCCTGGCGTTGTTCCTGCCCCCCACGGGGGACGCCGGAGCGGTGCGCGATGCGGTCGACGCCTGCGACGGAGTGCTTCTGTTGGGGGGCGGCGACGTGGCGCCCGAGCGCTACGGCCGGGAGCGTGGCTCGATCCTCCACGGTGTCGACGAGCATCTCGACGACTTCGAGATCGCCGCCATCGATGCCGCCGTCGGTCGCGACATCCCCCTTCTCGCCGTCTGTCGAGGGCTGCAGGTCCTCAACGTCGCCCTCGGCGGAACCCTGCACCAGCACATCGGCGACGGCCATCGGGACGTGCTCCACGAGGTGAGCGTCGACCCGGGCACCCGCACCGCCGCAGCGGTCGGCGACGGTCCTGTTCGGGTCCATTGCTTCCACCACCAGTCGATCGACGTACCGGCGCCCGGGTTGGCCATCACCGCACGACATGCCGACGGCACCGTCGAGGGGATCGAGCACCTCTCGGCGCGCTGGATCGTGGGGACCCAATGGCATCCCGAGGACACCGCCGAGGCCGATGTCGCGCAACAGCGGCTCTTCGCCGCGTTCGTCAGCGCCGCGTCGCGAGGGTGACGCTGCGCGTCACGGTCCGTCCGACGCGCGGCGTGACAGACACCGTCACCCGACAACTGCCGTCCTGCAGCACCTGCAGTCGTCCGGTGACGATGCGACAGACGGCGAGGCTCTTTCTCCACACGGTCACCGTGATCCGGGATCCCGCGCCGACCTGGATGCCCGCCATCCTCGCCACCTCGGTCCCGGTGAGCGGTGCGCCGGCGAAGGCCGTCGCGGGACAGGCCACGGAGGCCGCGCTCGCCACGGTGCAGCGGTTCGCCCCGACATGGAGGAGACGGTTCGTGGTGCCCGCCGGCAGGTCGGAGACGATCGCGGTGGCGAGGGCGGGGATGGCCCGATTCACCGACCCGGCGTCGGCGGCGGGGAGAAGGCCGAGGATGACGGCGGCGTAACCGGCCACGTGCGGTGCGGCCATGGAGGTGCCGCTGTAGGTCGCATACGACGTCGTCGAGCCGATGTCCGCTCCCTTCACGGCCACACCGGGTGCGAAGACGTCGACGCAGCCGCCATGGTTGGAGAAGGAGGCGCGCACGTCGCGGATGTCCGAGGCCCCCACGGTGATCGCGGAGCGGGCACGCGACGGGGAGCCGAGGCATGCGTCGTCGTCCTCGTTCCCCGCGGCGACGACGACGGGGACGCCGCGTCCCGTGATGGCCGCCACGGCGGCGTCGATGGCCGGACTGGCTCCGCCACCGAGGCTCATGTTCACCACCGCGCGACGGGTGCCCGCCGAGATGCGTCCGAGGATCCATTCGAGTCCGGCGACCACCGACGAATCGGATCCCGATCCGCCGCAGTCGAGCACGCGCACCGAGACGACCGTCGCCGCCGAGGCGACACCCACCCCGCGGCCCGCCGCGGTCGAGGCCACGTGGGTGCCGTGGCCGTGGCAGTCCTCGGGCGTGCCCCCGACCGAGGTGAATCCCGGACCGACGCGGCCGGCAATCTCCTGGTGCGTCGACATCACGCCGGTGTCGACGACGAAGATCGTCGTGCCCGCGCCGAAGCCGGGCATGCCGATGAGACCGTCGAGCGAATTGGTGCGCGAATCGATGCGGTCCGTCCCCCAGTCCCCGGCGGTCACGCGAACGATCTCACTCGCTCTCGGAACGAAGGTCGCGGACAGGACGGATGCGGGCGAGGTCCCCACCGCATTGGTGGCGCTCACGGAGACGCGGTACGACGTGCCGTTGACGAGGCCGGTGATGGTGCAGCGAGGCGTGTCGCCCGGCGAGGTGCATGTGCGCCCCCCCGGGGTGGCGACCGCGGTGTAGGAGGTCACGGTGGATCCACCGACGAGCGGCACCTGCCACACGACGGCGGCCGATCGGTCCCCGGCGAATCCGGAGGGTGCGCGGGGCGCCGAGGGAACCACGAGGGGTTCGGCCGTCAGGGTCAGCAGGATCGGACCGAATCTGGCCACGCCGCCGGACGAGTACCCGTCGACCGCGACGAAATAGTCGATGCCCGGCAGGGCGTCGAACTCCACGAGGCTCGTCAGTGCGTCGTCGGCGTCGTCGTTCGACGCCGTCTCGACGAGGTCGGCGAATCGCACGGTGCCCGGGTCGTCGAGCCCCTGCGCCGCGTAGACGGCCAGCACGGTGTCGAAACCGCTGCCCGCGGTGGTGAGCGTCACGCGGGCCGCGGTCGGCGAGCTCCAGCGGAACCACATCGAGCGGCCGCCGCCCACACCGGCGTGCACGGGTTCGCCCTCCTCACTGCCGGCCAACTCGTTGTCCGATTCGGTGGTTCCCGCGGGGAGGGGCAGCGCGGCACCGATGTCGTCGTTCTCGCGCCCGAGCACGACGGGGTTCGACGATCCCGAGTCGGGACTGGTGCCGTGGGCGTTCGTGGCCGTCACGACGAAGGTGTGACGGACGAACCGCTCGAGGCCCGTGATCGTGCACGTCGAGGTGTCGGCGGAGGCAGTGCAGGAGGCGCCACCGTTCTCGGCCACGGCCGTGTACCCGGTGACGGGTGAGGTCCCCGACGACGCCGGCGCCGACCAGGAGACCTTCACCGCATCCGCACCGACCGACGCCGCGACGACGGCGGTGGGCGGCGAGGGCGGGGAGTCCTCGGGGACCGGCGTGAGGTTCCATGACAGCACGAAGGTGCCCACGGTCGACCCGAAGGCCCCGACCTGCACGAGATACTCCGTGCCGGCCACTGCGCCGAACGAGACGCGGCTGCCGAGGCCGCCGTTGCTGTCGTCGTCCCGGGACACGAGGCTCAGTCGGTCGATGCTCGAGCCGGTGTACACGCCCAGGACGGTGTCGAAGTCGTTGTCGCCTGCGGTCAGCACCACGGTCCCCGTCGACTCCGGCACGTAGCGGAACCACTTGGTGGCCGCTGTCGCCCCGTAGGTGTAGGGCTCGTCGGCTTCGCGGGTGGCGCCGAGGGTTGCGTCGGGCTCGGATCCGCTCGCGCCGTCCATCGGGCGCGCCGAAACGAACCAGTCGTTGTCCGCCGGTGCCTCCACCACGACCTCGTTCGAGGGGGACGACTGCGGCGACACGCCCGCATCGGAGACGGCGGTCACCGTGAACCGGTGCGCACCGGGTGCGAGAGGTGCGATGCGGCATTCGAGCGGTCCCGACTGCCAGGTGCAGACCGTCGATTGCGGGGAGCCCCGCACCACGTAGGAGTGGACGGGAGCGGTGCCGGTGTCGAAGGGCGCGGACCAGGACACCACCACCCCGCCGTCCTCGAGTCGGGCGGTCGGCGCGGAGGGCGCCGACGGCGGCGTGCCCGACGTCGACCCGGTGTGCAGCAGCAGATTGGGCGATCCCGTGCCCGGGGACTGGACCCGGCCGGGCGTGGCCGCCGCGAGGATCCCCGCCGTGATGCGCCAGGCGGGCTCGCTCGGTGAGACCGACCAGAGCGCGGCGGCCGCACCGGCGACATGGGGGGCGGCCATGGAGGTGCCGTCGTAGAAAGCGGTGGCATCGCCGGGATAGGTGGAGAGGACGCCGACGCCCGGCGCGAAGAGGTCGAGACATGTCCCCCAGTTGGAGAAGCCGGCCCGGGCATCGGAGGACCCCGACGCGCCCACGGTGATCACCGCAGGTGCGCTCGCCGGGGACGTCCTGCAGGCATCGATGTTCGAGTTCCCTGCCGCGACGCTCGTGACGATGCCGTCGGCGACGAGGGCCTCGACCGCGTCGTTGAGCGCGCGCGAATAGCCTCCTCCGAGACTGAGATTCGCCACCGCCCGCACGCCGGCTGCGTGATGGGCGATGGCCCAGTTCACGCCCTGGATCACGGAGGTGTCCGAGCCGCTCCCGCTGCAATCGAGCACGCGCACCGACACGAGCGACACCGCCTTGGCCACGCCGTACGTGGCCGATCCGATGGTCCCCGCCACGTGGGTGCCGTGCGTCGCACAATCCGTCGGGGTGCCCCCGACAGAGGTCATGCCCGCCACGGCGCGTCCGCCGAAGTCCCGATGCGTCACGTCGATGCCGTCGTCGATGACATAGGCGGTGACGCCGATGCCGTCGCCGGCCCAGCCGTAGCTGCCATCGAGGGGCAGTGAGCGCTGATCGATGCGGTCGAGCCCCCACGGCGGCGAGGTCTGCGAACCGGTGGTCGTCACCCACATGTCGGGCTCCACCCAGAGAACGGCGGGATGGGCACGCAGTTCCTTCAGCCCGGCGTCGTCGAGGGTCGCGGTGTACCCGGAGATGGCGCCGTTGTGGCGCACGAGAACGCGTTCCCCGAGGATGCCGAGAACGCCCTCCCGGGACGCCGACGAGGCGCCGGGGCGCAGTCGCACGATCCAGCGCCCGGGCACCTGCTCCCCCGGCACGGGCACGATCTCCTCGGCGGACACCGTGTCGTCGCTCTCGACCGAGAGCACACGACCGTCACCGCGCAATGCCGAGGCACGCGATGCATCGAGGAGCACGGCGAGTCCCTGAAAAGCCACGGTGAATTCACGCAGCACCGGCACACCGTTCGCGGCGAACTCGGCGACCAACGACGTCCGCGCGGCGACCGATCGGACGGTGACGATCCAGCGTGTCTCGGACACGGGTGCGGACGCATCGGGGTCCGCCGGGACCGGGACGGGCGCATCGGGGACGCGCGTCGCCGACGCAGGAGACACGGGGAGGAGGCCCGCCACGATCGCCGCCCCGACGAGGAGGACACGAGCTCGCGACGTCACGTCCTCGAATCTACCCCCGGTCTCGGCGCAGGAATCGGGTCACCGACACGACACCGAGGTGATCGGGATCCGATCGTGGCAGACCCGGGGGAAGCCTCGTCAGCCGACGAGATCGGCGGCACCGAGCAACAGCTGGGGCCACACACCGACGACGAGCACCGCCGCAGCGGCGCCGATGACGACGACCGCCAACGGACGCGGCACGGGGGAACGAT
Source organism: Actinomycetota bacterium (assembly GCA_039800125.1). Lineage (GTDB taxonomy): Bacteria > Actinomycetota > Acidimicrobiia > Acidimicrobiales > Ilumatobacteraceae > UBA2093. The sequence goes on along the minus strand of JBDLRG010000191.1, from coordinate 1,666 downwards.
CCATCTCGCCGCCCTCCTCGAGCCACACCGACACCACGATGCGCAGGTAGAGATACGCGCCGATCACGGCGGCCACCATGGCCGCGACGGCGACGGCGTACGAACCCGCGTCGACCGCGGCCCGGATCACCCCGAACTTGGCGACGAAGCCGGCGGTGAGCGGCACACCGGCCTGGGCGAAGAGGAGGACACTGAAGGCGAGAGCGAGCAGTGGCGAGCGTCGCGAGAATCCGCGCAGGTCGGCGAGGTCGCCGTTCCCTCCGCCGACGGCCGCCATCACGGCGGCGAACGAACCGAGTGACATCACCGCATACACCGCGAGGTAGGCCATCGCCGGGGCCACGCCGATCCCGCCGTAGTGACCGGCTGCCTCGAGGCCCACGAGGACGAATCCCGCATGGGCGACCGACGAGTACGCGAGCATCCGCTTGACGTTCGTCTGCACCGTGGCCAGGGCCGAACCGACCAGGATCGACGCCACCGCGAGCAGCCACACGACCGGTCGCCAGTCGTCGACCCGGGTCTCGAACCCGGTCACCACCACGCGCAACAAGGCGGCGAACGCACCGACCTTGCCGGCCGACGCCATGAAGGCCGTCACCGGCGAGGGCGATCCCTGGTAGACGTCGGGTGTCCACGACTGGAATGGCACCGCGGACACCTTGAATCCCAGTCCCACGAGCATCATGCCGATGCCGAGGAGCAGGACGCTGTCGCGCGTGCCCACCCCCACCGATCCACCGAGCACACCGGCCACCTCCGAGATGCGCGTCGAGCCGGTCGAGCCGTACACCAGGGCGATTCCGTAGAGGAGGAAGGCCGACGCGAAACCGCCGAGGACGAAGTACTTGAGACCGGCCTCCTCGCTCTCCTCGCGACCCCGACTGCTCGCCGCCAACACGTACAACGCCAGGCTGAGGGTCTCGAGCCCGAGGAAGAGGACGATGAGATCGTTGGCCGAGGCCATCACCACCGCACCGATCGCCGCGGCGAGGAAGAGCACCTCGAGTTCGGGCCCGCTGGTGCCCTCGGCCCGCTTGTGCACGAGCAGGAGGAGCGACGCACCGGCGAGGACCACGAACACGACGACGGAGGAGAACACCGAGAATCGGTCGACGTACAGGGCACCCGACATGATCGTGGAGGCCGGCTCCTCGCCGAGGTCCACCCACTTCGCCCCGGCGAGAATCGCCGCGGCCGCGGCGGCCGTCACGGTGACGCCGGTGGTGGCGACGTTCGTCCAACGGTGCCACATCGTGCCGAGAAGCATGAGGACCGCGACGGCACCGAGCATCACGAGGATGGGGGCGAGGTCGCTCCAGACCACCTCGGTGGCGGGAAGGCCGGCGGCGAGCAACATCATCCGCCTCCCGTGCCGTGGTCGATGCCGGCACCGCCCGGGGAGAACCCGGTGACGTCCTCGACGCGTTCCATGAGGCGGTCGACCGCCGGTTCGATGCGATCCAGCATCGGCTTGGGATAGAGGCCGGTGAAGCCGATGACCGCGACGAGCACGAGAACCGCGGCGCCCTCTCGCGCCGTCATCTCGGCGAATCCACGGTTCGCCTCGTCGGGCTCACCATGGAACACCCGCTGATAGGCCCAGAGCAGGTAGAGCGCGGCGAGGATGACCCCTGTGGCCGCCACGACGGTCCACCAGCGCGCG
>JBDLRG010000190.1:0-3099 GCA_039800125.1 Actinomycetota bacterium | reverse complement strand
GACCGACGGCCCGGGACATAGGACCGGGTCTCAGAACGCATCGAGGTGCATCTCGAGCGACGTGCCCAGGATGCAGGCCAGGTCGAACCGCAACCGCCACGAGCCCGGTTCCGGGAGTGTGCCGACGAAGGCGATTCCCGCGCGCCTGACGCGTCGCTGCTTGAGCGGCGTGAGGGCCTCGGCCGGCGATCCGAACGCGTCCGTGGCGCGCGCCTTCACCTCGCACACCGCGAGCAGCCGCCCGGAGCGCGCCACCACGTCGAGTTCCCCGCCGCGCACGGTCCAGTTGCGGGCGACGACGACGAATCCCTGTCCCACGTACCAGCGGGCGACAAGATCCTCGGCCCAGCGTGCGCGCGCGAGACGTCGGGCGGCTAGATCGCGTCGGGCGTGATCATCGCGTCCGACGGGAGCTCCTCGACGTTGACGTCCTTGAAACTCAGCACCCTCACCGAGGGAATGAAACGGGTCTTGCGGTACATGTCCCACACCCATGCGTCGGTCATCTCCACCTCGATGAGGGGCCGCGCGGGATCGCCGGTGACGGCGACCCTCACGTCGTTGGCCAGGTAGAACCGGCGCTCGGTCTCCACGGCGTAGCGGAACATGCCCACCACGTCCTGGTATTCCTGCGCGAGCTTGAACTCCCGCTCTGCCTCGAAATCCTCGAGGTCGTCGGTGTTCACCGCCGGGCCGGATGCCTCAGGATTCGCGCTTCTCGCGAATCTTGGCGGCCTTGCCGACGCGGTCACGGAGGTAGTACAGCTTGGCGCGGCGCACGTCGCCGTGCTTCACGACCTCGATGCGAGCCACCGACGGGCTGTGGAGGGGGAACGTGCGCTCCACCCCGACGCCGTAGCTCACCTTGCGGACGGTGTAGGTCTCGGCGATGCCGGAGCCGCGGATGGCGATGACGTCGCCCTGGAACACCTGGATGCGCTCCTTGCCCGACTCGACGACGCGCACGTGCACCTTCACTTCGTCGCCGGGGAGCAGGGCGGGAACGTCGTCACGCTTGTTCGGGTTGTCAACGATGTCGGTGGTCTTCATGTTCTGTCCTTCGCGCGACGTGTGTGCGGCCGGTCCGCCGGTGGCGGACCCTCAGGGGCCGAAGGGAGAAGGATACGAGACGGGGTCGGTGGCTTCCAACAGTCGCTTTTCACCCTCGTTGAGCCCTCCGCGGGCCTCGATGAGGTCGGGGCGGCGGGCGACCGTCCTGGCGAGTGCCTGTCCGAGACGCCAGGCCCGGATGCGGGAATGGTCCCCGGAGCGCAGCACCTCGGGGACCTCCCACCCCCGGTACTCGGCGGGCCGGGTCCATTGGGGCTCCTCGAGAAGGCCCGCATCACCGAAGCTCTCCGTGATGGGCGAGACGGCGTTGCCCATCACCCCGGGGACGAGACGGGTGACCGCCTCGATGACGAGACAGGCCGCCACCTCCCCACCGGCCAGCACCACGTCCCCCACCGACACCTCGTGGTCGACGAGATGCTCGCGCACCCGATGGTCGACGCCCTCGTAGCGACCGCAGAGCAGGCTGAAACCGCCTGCGGCGGCCAGACGGACCGCCATGGACTGGTCGAATCGGTCGCCTCCCGGACCGAGGAGGAGCAACGGCCGCGGCGGGTCGGCGGCCTCCACCGCATCGAAGATCGGCTCGGGCCGCATGAGCATGCCCGCGCCGCCCCCGAACGGCGCATCGTCCACGGTGCGATGGGTGTCGACGGCGTGGTCGCGGATGTCGTGACAGCGCACGTCGACCGCACCCTCCGAACGCGCCCGCCCGAGGAGGCTGTGCGCGCAGAACCCCTCCACCATCGCGGGGAAGATCGTGAAGACGTCGATGCGCAGCGACGGTGTGCGAATGGTGCCGGTCATGCGAGGTCGAACAACCCCTCCGGGGGATCGATGACGATCCTTCCCTCCCCGCACGAGACGATGAAGGTCGCCGGGACGAGCGAGCCGTCGGACAGCTCGAGGATGTCGTGGGCCGGATTGTCGATGACCGACGTGCAGGTTCCGCGTTCGACACCCGACACCTCGACCACGCTCGACCCGATCAGCTCGTGCACCCAGATGCCGTCACCCCCATCGAGCGGCGCGGCCCAGAGCAGCTTGTTCACCAGGCGTTCCGCGGCAGTGCGGTCGTCCACGCCCTCGAAGTGAACGACGAAACGTTCCCCTTGGGGACGGATGGCGGCGATGACGAGGGTGGCGGCGACACCCGCGGTCATGACGGTGAACGCGGCTCCCGCACGTCGACGTTCCTCGACGTCGCTCGTGAAGGACACGAGGAGGTCGCCCTTGACGCCGTGGGGTCGTCCGATGCGTCCGATCTCCAGCAACCCGGTCGGAGCGGGGTCGTGGGCCACCGGATCAGTCGTCGATGAAATCGACGTCGACCTCGACGTCGTCGTTCACCGCGGCGGCCCGCACGACGGTGCGGATGCTCTGGGCGGTGCGACCACGGCGGCCGATGACGCGGCCCAGATCGCCGGGACCGACACGGACCTCGAGGAGGACCTTGTCCCCCTTGCCCGGGGACGAGGACACCGACACGGCATCGGCATCGTCGACGATGCTGCGCACGATGTGTTCGAGGACCGCGACGGCGGTGGGCGCATCCTCGCTGTTGTGGTCGCGATCGGACACGACGGTCACTTCGACTTGGCCGACGTGAACTGGGCCCAGGCGCCGCTGATCTCCAGCAGCTTGCGCACGCGCTCGGTGGGTTGGGCACCCTTGAGCAGCCATGCCACGGCCTTGTCGTTGTCGATCGTGAGCTGCGAGGGCTCGGTGCGGGGGTTGTACTGACCGAGGATCTCGATGAAGCGGCCGTCGCGGGCGCGCCGGGAGTCGGCGGCGATGACGCGGTACTGGGGCTGCTTGGTCTTTCCGACTCGGGTGAGGCGCAACTTGACTGCCATGTGGTGGATTCTCCTGGGAAGGCCCGGGATGGGCCCCGGTGTTTCAGACTTTCTGAGGCTATCGGTGGGCGAGGTCGCCCCCCAACGGCAGGGCCCACACCGTGGCGGAACCCGACCGAGCCCTCAGGGGGCTCTAGCGCCCGAATCCGGGCGGCAGTGCCTGCCCCCCGAG
>JBDLRG010000189.1:0-4420 GCA_039800125.1 Actinomycetota bacterium | reverse complement strand
GCGAGAGCGGAGCATGCGGCACCGCCACGACACCCTCGGGCAGGTCCTCCACCTGCTCGGCGGGGATGATCACCTCGAGCGGTTCGGCGGCGTCGCAGAGGCGCGCGGCCATGTTCACCGCCGTGCCGATGTAGTCGTCGCCCTCGAAGAGCAGTGCGAGGCCCGACGCCATCCCGACGCGGATGCTCAACGGGGCACACGCCGCCCCCGATCGCTTCTGCAGTTCGAGTGCGAAGGTGACGGCGTCACGTTGTTCCACGGCCACCACCATGCAGCCGTCTCCGAGCCACTTGGCGATGCGTACCCCGGTGTCCGAGGCCACGTCCCGGGTCACGGCCCGCCAGGAGGCCAGCAGGCGCCCGGCGGCGTCGTCGCCCTGTGAGGTCGTGAAATTGGTGAATCCGGAGATGTCGACGAAGACGAAGGTCCTGGGCACGCGCATGTGACCCCCCAACATAGAGGACTAGGTTGCGGTCGTGGCCTCGCGTTTCACCTATTCCCGCTGGGACGGAACCCAGACCGGGTTCTCCATGGACGCCGAGGACGTGTTGTCCGCGGTCTCGGACGATCTCATGCGCCACGGCAACATCGACCAGGCGTTGCGGGCCCTCATGCGCGAGGGGATGGAGGACCGGGACGGTCGACGGGTCGAGGGACTCCGTGAGATGCTCGAGCGACTCCGGCAACGGCGGCGCGAGCTGGAGGAGTCGGGGAATCTGGACGGGATCTGGTCCGAGATCGCCGACGCGCTCGCCGACATCGTCGCCGAGGAGCGCCTCGGCATCGACAACGAGGCGGCCGCCGCGGAGAACTCCGGCGACGAGCGTCGGGCCGCCGCCGCGCGGGAGAAGGCCGCCGAGCGTCACCTGGGTCTCGACCTCCTGCCCGACGACCTGCCGGGCCAGGTGAAGTCGCTCCAAGCCCACGATTTCGCCTCCCCCGAGGCCGAACGCCGTTTCGAGGAGCTCATGGAGAAGCTGCGTCAGCAGGCCATGCAGCAGTTCGTCGACGCCATGAGCGAGGGCATGAAGGCGGCCGGTCCCGAGGACCTGGCCCGCATGAAGGAGATGCTCGCCGCGCTGAACGAGATGATCGACCGCCGCGAGCGCGGGGAGGACCCCGGGTTCGAGGAGTTCATGGAGGAGTTCGGGGACTTCTTCCCCGATCGACCCCGCGACCTCGACGAGCTGCTCGCCCAGATGGCCGCCCGTCAGCAGGCGATGCGCTCGCTCATGGCCTCGATGTCTCCCGAGCAACGCGCCCAGCTGGAGGAGCTCTCCCGCCAGATGCTCGGCGACATGGACCTCGAGTGGCAGGCCGGTCGTCTCTCCGAGCGACTCGATTCCATGTTCCCCGGGGGCACGATGCCCGCCGACTTCCGCGGCGAGATGCCCCTCGACATGGGCGAAGCCATGGACGCGCTCGCCGAGATGCGCGAGCTCTCCCAACTGGAGGGAATGCTTCGATCGGCCGATAACCCGGCGCAACTGGCCGAGATCGACCCCGAGCAGGTGCGCCGGCGCCTCGGCGAGGAGGCGGCGCGATCGCTCGAGACACTGGCCGAGGCTTCTCGGCTGCTCGAGGAGTCGGGTCACGTGCGACGTCGGGAGGGCAAGCTCGAGCTCACCCCGAAGGGGTTGCGGGCGGTGGGCAACGCCTCGTTGCGGGAGTTGTTCTCCCGTCTCGACAAGGACCGTTTCGGTCAGCACCGCATCCCGCGTGAGGGCACCGGTCACGAACGCAACTACGAGACCAAGCCCTGGGAGCACGGCGACCCCTTCCGGCTCGACCTCCACCGCACCGTCCACAACGCGGTGGCGCGCTCGGGTGCGGGCACGCCCGTGCGCCTCTCACCGGAGGACTTCGAGATCGAGCGCACCGAGCACGTCACCCGCTCGTCCACCGTGCTCATGATCGACCTGTCGCTGTCGATGGAACTGCGCGGCAACTTCGTGCCGGCCAAGAAGGTGGCGGTCGCGCTCCACTCGCTCATCTCCTCGCGTTTCCCGCGGGACTACCTGGGGCTCGTGGGCTTCAGCGAGACCGCCTTTCCCATCACGCCGGAGGAACTCCCGGAGTCGTCCTGGGACTACGTGCAGGGCACGAACATGCAGCAGGCCCTCATGCTGGCCCGCCGCATGCTGTCCCGGCAATCGGGCTCGAAGCAGATCATCATGATCACCGACGGCGAGCCGACCGCCCACGTGACGCCCTCGGGCAGGATCTATTTCAACTACCCGCCGGCCCGTGAGACCCTCGAGTTGACCCTCGCCGAGGTGATGCGCTGCACCAAGGACGACATCCGCATCAACACCTTCGTTCTCGATGCCACTCCCGCACTGCGTCGATTCATCGAGCAGATGACGGGAATCAACCGGGGACGGGCGTTCTTCACCACGAAAGAGGAGCTCGGGAGCTTCGTCCTCGTCGACTTCCTCGAGCACCGGCGTCGCACCTCGCGCACCCGCTGATCCGGCCGCCTGTGGACAACCCCGGGCGCGATTGATGAGCGTCCATTTCCGGTCCACGGGCTTGCAGATTCCGGACCTTTTTGTCAGAATGTCAGGGTTGTAATTACAGGTCCGCATGTTGATGCCCCGGCACGTTCCGGTGGGTCGAGTGGGACCGCGCTGAGGAGTCGTCCATGAACACTGAATCTCTCGGAACGCACCCGGACGGCGCCTGGCAGGACGAGGCCAACTGCCTGGGTGTCGACCCCGACCTTTTCTTCCCCGAGCGCGGCGCGAGCACCCGCGAAGCCAAGGAAGTCTGCAAGGGATGCGTCGTGCGCGACGACTGCCTCGAGTACGCCCTCGTCAACGGCGAGAAGTTCGGTATCTGGGGCGGTCTGTCCGAGCGCGAGCGTCGTCGTCTCCGTCGCCAGCGCGCCCAGACCACTCGCCGCGTCGTCGCCGGCTGAGTCCCGGCCGCACCCGATCCCCGGCCCCGGTCGAGTGACTCAGGCCCGAGGGCGGGCCTTGAGGCGGTACTCGATGGTCGATTCCTCGCGCAGGTCGAGTTCGGCCCAGCGTGGACGCGGAATGTTCCCGAGCACCGCCTCGGGAACGAGGCCCACCAGTTCGCATCCGGCAACGGTCGTGTGCGCCGCCACGGCATCGCGGGCGGCATCGGGTCCCACACGGTCCGGGGCAATGAGGTTCATGCTCACCTGCACCCGATCTCCCAACTGCAATCCGAGTGCCCGGAGATGGGGTCCGCGCACGAGGCGGGCCACCTCTCTGGCGCGCACCAGATCGGCACCCTCGAGCCACACGTTGTAGGCCACGAGCAATTCGCGGGCACCGACGCACATCGCCCCGGCGGTCGGGTGTGCGGGGGCACCTGTGTCGGGGGCGAGGTCATGCCATGCCCGTCGGCGCACCTCGGGCAGGGTGCGCTCCGAGCCGTACAGGAAACACGGCACCCCGAGCTCCTCGGCCGCCCACCGGGCGAACTCGTCGCGGGCCCGGACGGCGTCGTCCATGGTCGCACCCTCGAGGGGCACGAAGGGCACGACATCGACCGCTCCGAGCCGTGGATGCACGCCGTCGTGGTCCCGGAGGTCGAGCATCCGGGTCGCGACGCGCGCGAGGCGACGCGGTGCGTCGGTGCCGACGAGGGTGAACACGCTGCGATGGTGGTGGGGGTCGGAATGGAGATCGAGCAGGTCGGCCCCGACGGAGTCCACGAGCAGGTCGAGGACGGTCCTGTCCCGGCCCTCGCTCACGTTGACGACGCATTCCAGCACGCCGTCCTGCCTAGCGCACTCGGTGGCGGAGTCCCGTTCCGGCCGCGTGCCCGTCGGCGGACTCCCCTGATACCGTCGGGTCCATGATTGCTCTGTTCCAAGGCCAGGAGGTCGTCATCGTCCTCCTCATCGTTCTCGTCCTCTTCGGAGGGAGCCAGATCCCCAAGCTCGCCAAGAACCTCGGTTCGGCACAGAAGGAATTCAAGAAGGCGATGGACGAGGCCAAGTCCGAGGAATCGCCCGACACGAAGAAGTAGGGGTCGCGACCGTCAGGCCACGAGGCCGCGACGGCGCTTGAGGATCCTGCGGCGCTCGCGCTCGCTGCATCCGCCCCAGACACCGTGCTCGATGCGTTCGGTGAGTGCGTATTCGAGGCATGTGGCGGTCACGGGGCAGTCGGTGCAGATGGCACGGGCCTTGTCCACGCCCACTCCGTCGGACGGGAAGAAGACGGCCGGGGGGTACTTCCGGCAGTTTCCGTCGCTCATCCACGCGGTGGGGGAGTCGTCGAAGGGCTTCTCCGGGACTTCCACGGTGAATTGGATGTGCTTTCTCATGGCTCTCCTCGCGGCTCCCCGCTGCGCGCGGATCGCTCTCTCGGTCGGTGTCTCCGTTGTGACGCCGAGTCATGGCGGGAAGTTCCCCGCACTTCCAGTCAAGCAGTCGGGAGGT
>JBDLRG010000188.1:0-3849 GCA_039800125.1 Actinomycetota bacterium | reverse complement strand
GACGGGTGCGTCCGTGCCACCGGCCTCGGCGACCTCGATGCGGTGCGTCTCGGCGAGCAGGGTGCGGAAGATCGCCTCGGCAAAGTCGGGATCGACACCGGCGTCGATGGCCCACTCCGTTCGGGTGCGCAGGACGTCGCGCACGCGCGAGGGCTGGATGACCGTCGCGCCGGTGGACTCCTTGAGGGTCGCCACGTCCCGGCACACCCTCAGGCGCTCGGCGAGCAGGTCGATGATGGCGGCGTCGATGCGGTCGATCTCGCGCCGCAGGTCGGAGAGGTCGCGCGGTTCGGCGCTCATGTCATGACCCCGCCAGGAGTCGCTCGACGTGCTTGGCGAGCACGTCCATCTCGATGTTCACCGCGTCGCCGGGACGTCGGGCGCCGAGGGTGGTCGCTTCCGCGGTGTGGGGGATGACGGCCACCTCGAAGGTGTCCTCGTCCAGATGGAACGCGGTGAGGCTCACGCCATCCACCGTGACCGAGCCCTTCTCGACGATGTAGCGCATCAGGTCTCGCGGAATCCGCACGACGAGGGCCGGCGCGGGTGACACCACCTCGCCCACGGCGTCGACATGCCCGAGCACCACGTGCCCACCGAAACGACCGTCGGCGCGCATGGGACGCTCGAGGTTCACCGGGTCGCCGGGGGAGAGGGCACCGAGATTGGTTCGCGACCACGTCTCGTCCGAGACGTCGGCCTCCCACCAGTCGTCGCCCGCGGCCACGAGGGTGAGGCAGCAGCCGTTCACCGCGATCGAGGCCCCGAGACCGGAATCGGCGAGTACGTCGCGGGCGGCGATGCGCAGACGGGCACCATCACGGGCGAGGACGGAGCCTTTTTCCTCCACGATTCCCGTGAACATGGCCCGAGACTAACCCCGCGGGGGGTTGTGGCATCCGCCCGTGCTCCTTAGCCTGAAGGGGTCCACGTGGGCTCCGGCGCGCGTGTGATGCCGGGGACTCGTTCTGCGGCGACCTCACGAATCGAAAGAGGCTTTTCATGTCGAAGAACGACACCATCTCGGCGTTCCGCCAGCACGGCACCGACACGGGTTCACCCGACGTCCAGATCGCGCTGCTGACCGACCGGATCAACCATCTGACGGACCACCTGAAGACCCATCCGAAGGACCACCACTCACGTCGTGGCCTGCTGATGCTCGTCGGGCGTCGTCGTCGCATGCTTGACTATGTGAGGGACCGCGACGTGGCCCGCTACCGCGAGCTCGTGGCCAAGCTCGGCCTCCGTCGCTGACCCGCACAGACCCCCGCCGACCGTCCCAACACCAACGTCGTCGGTTGTCAGTCGATTCCCCCGCGCATCGCGCGCGGGGGTGCCGACTGGGAACCGACGTGTGACGGGCGGGGATCACCACCCACAACACACAAAGGAAACATCCCATGGCTGACGCACTCCGCGTGTCGGGCCCCGTTTCGGGCACCGACAAGTCCATTTCATTCGAGACCGGGAAGCTGGCGACACAGTCGCAGGGCGCCGTTCTCGCCACGATCGGACGCACCACCGTCCTTGCCACCGCCAACGCCGCCAAGGGCGTTCGGGACGGCATCGACTTCTTCCCCCTGACCGTCGACGTCGAGGAGCGCGCCTATGCGGCGGGCAAGATCCCCGGCGCCTTCTTCCGTCGCGAGGGCCGTCCCTCCGAGCAGGCGATCCTCACCTGCCGCCTCATCGACCGGCCGCTGCGTCCCGCTTTCCCCGACGGGTACCGCAACGAGACCCAGGTGGTCATCACCGTGGTCGGTGTCGACATGGAGAACCCCCACGACGTCATCGCCATCAACGCGGCCTCGGCCGCGCTCATGATCAGCGGTATCCCCTTCGAGGGTCCGATCGGCGCCGTGCGCCTGGCCTACAGCCAGGACGGCGAGTGGATCGCCCACCCGTCCTACGCCGAGGGTGCCTCGGGTACCTTCGAGATCGTCGTCGCCGGCCGCGAGCTGGACAACGGCGATGTCGCCATCATGATGGTGGAGGCCGGCGGCACCGAGAAGGCGTTCGACTACTACGCCGACGGTGCGCCGAAGGTCTCCGAGGCGGTCATCGCCGAGGGCCTCGAGACCTCGAAGAAGTTCATCAAGGACTCCATCGCGTTGCAGCGCCAGCTGGTGGCGAGCGTGATCGCCACGCGCGGTCCCATCGCGCCGCTCTCGTACACCCCGGTGCTCGACTACTCCGACGAGGTCTTCGGCGCCGTCGAGCGCGTCGCCGCCCCGAAGCTGGCCACGGCGATCACCATCGCCCTGAAGGCGGATCGCAACGCGGCCACCGACGCCGCTGCCGCCGAGACGGTCGCCGAACTGTGCGGCGAGGGCGCTCCCTTCGCCGGCCAGGAGAAGGCCGTCAAGGAGGCCGTGCGCAGTCTCACGAAGAAGCTCGTGCGCAAGCGCGTCGTGGAGGAGGGCATCCGCATCGACGGACGCGGCCCCCGCGACCTGCGACCGCTGTCGTCCGAGGTGGGCATCCTGCGCACGGCGCACGGAACGGGCCTCTTCCAGCGCGGCGAGACCCAGGTCATGAACGTGTGCACCCTGGCCATGCCCCGCATGAACCAGATGCTCGACACGCTCGGTCCCGATGCCTCGAAGCGCTACATCCACCACTACAACATGGCCCCGTGGGCCAACGGTGAGACCGGTCGCGTGGGTTCGCCCAAGCGCCGCGAGATCGGCCACGGTGCGCTCGCCGAGCGCGCTCTGCTGCCGGTGGTGCCGAGCCAGGAGGAGTTCGCCTACTCCATCCGTCTCGTGTCCGAGGTGCTCTCCTCGAACGGGTCCACCTCGATGGCGTCGGTGTGCTCCTCGAGCCTCTCGCTCATGGACGCCGGCGTGCCGATCAAGGCGGCTGTCGCCGGCATCGCCATGGGTCTCATCTACGCCGAGGGCAAGTACCTCACGCTCACCGACATCCTCGGTGCCGAGGACGCTTTCGGTGACATGGACTTCAAGGTGGCAGGTACCTCCGATGCGGTGACCGCGCTGCAACTCGACACGAAGATCGACGGCATCCCCGCCGACGTGCTCGCTGCCGCACTGGCCCAGGCCCGCGATGCCCGCATGGCGATCCTCGACAACATGGCGACCGCACTGTCGGCGCCCCGCACCGAGGTGGCAGAGACCGCTCCGAAGATCGTGTCCTTCACGATCCCGCTCGACAAGGTGGGCGAGGTGATCGGCCCGAAGGGCAAGGTCATCAACACCATCCAGCAGGAGACGGGTGCCGACATCGGCGTGGACGACGACGGCGCGACCGGCATCGTCACGATCGGCTCGCCGGACAACTTCCGCGTGGAGGAGGCGAGGGCCCGCATTCTGGCCATCGTCGACCCGCCGACGGCGGAACTCGGCAGGATCTACGACGGTCGCGTCGTGTCGATGACCAAGTTCGGCGCGTTCGTCAACATCCTCCCGGGTCGCGACGGCCTCGTGCACATCTCGAAGCTCGGCAACGGCCAGCGCGTGAACAACGTCGAGGACGTGCTCGAACTGGGCCAGGAGATCAAGGTCCGCGTCGACGACATCGACGACAAGGGCAAGGTCAGCCTCACCCCGGTCGGCCCCGACGGCGAGGACCTTCCTGGCGGCGGCGGCGGCGGTGGCGGCGGACGCGACCGTGATCGCGGCGACCGTGGCGACCGTGGTGACCGTGGGGATCGTGGCGGACGCGACCGTGACCGCGACCGTGACCGCGACCGTGGAGGACGTGGCGATCGTGACCGTGACCGCGGTGGACGTGATCGGGATCGTGGCGGAGACCGTGACCGTGACCGTGACCGTGGCGGGGATCGCGACAGGGGAGGCCGCGGGGAAACCCGCGGTGACGCCCCCG
>JBDLRG010000187.1:0-3309 GCA_039800125.1 Actinomycetota bacterium | reverse complement strand
ACCGTGACCGGGTAGCCGTATTCGAGGTTGGCGTCGACCTCCATGCCGTGGGCGGAGGCCACGCCCTCGGCGACCCGACGGACACCGTCGTGGATGAGCGAACGCGTGCGCTCGCTGACCGAGCGCATCGTCCCCATGATGACGGCCGTCTCCGGGATGACGTTGTAGGCCGTTCCCGTGTGGATCTGGGTGACGGTGACCACGCCGGGATCGAAGACGTCGATGCGCCGGGTCACCATCGTCTGGAGGGCCTGCACGATCTCGCAGGCGACCGGCACCGGATCGAGCGTGAAGTGCGGGGCACTGCCGTGTCCACCCTTGCCCCTGACGGTGATGGTGAGTTCGTCACTCGAGGCCATGAGAGCGCCGGGTTTGAGGGCGACGAAGCCGCCGGGGATGTTGGAGGCGACGTGGATGGCGAAGGCTCCCGTGACGGGTGACGGCGTGCCGTCGGCGAGGGGCGGGACGTCGAGCACGCCCTCGTCGATCATCTCCCTCGCTCCGTCGTGACCTTCCTCGCCGGGCTGGAACATGAACAGGACACGACCCGCGATCTCGTCCCGTCGCGCCGAGAGCACCCGGGCAGCACCGACGAGCATGGCCGTGTGGGTGTCGTGACCGCAGGCGTGCATGGCGTTGTCCACCTCGGAGGCGAAGTCGATGCCGGTGTCCTCCGGCATCGGCAGGGCGTCCATGTCGCCGCGCAGCAGGACCGTGGGGCCGGGCTTGTCACCGGTGAGGAGCGCGGCGATGCCGCTCGTGGTGGTGTGGAGGGTGAGGTCGAGGGACAGTCCCTCGAGCGCACCGAGCACGGCCTCGCGCGTGCGGGGGAGATGGTTGCCGATCTCGGGCCAGCGGTGCAGTTCGCGACGCAGGGAGATGGCGTCGTCGAAGACGTCGCCGGCCTGCTCGAGGATCCCCGCGGGGTCACCGTGCTCCTCGCGCGCGGCTGCAGTGGCGACGGGGTTTTTGCTCATGGCACATGGTAGGCACATCGGCGTGGAGACCCCGTCCGAGGCCCGACCCCACGCGTCACCGGACGAGATGGTGGAGGAGGTGGACCGCGCGGGGAACGTGAACCGTCTCGTGACCCGGTCGGCCATGCGCGCGGGCCGGTTGCGCCACCGTGCGGTGTTCGTCGTCGTGACGAACTCGGCGGGTGACCTGCTCGTCCATCGGCGCGCCGGGACCAAGGACGTGTGGCCCGGGTGGTGGGACATCGCGGTCGGCGGAGTGACGGCACCGGGCGAATCGTGGGAGGAGGCGGCGCGGCGCGAGGTGCGCGAGGAGATCGGCGTCGAGGTGACGACGCTGGAGCCGCTCGGTACCGGACTGTACGAGGACGACACGGTGCGCGTCGTCGGCGCGGTCTTCCGCTGCACGAGCGAGGGCCCGTTCACGTTCCCCGACGGTGAGATCGACGAGGCGCACTGGGCGAAGCGGGGCGAGCTCTCGCACTGGTTGGCCGGGAAGCGCTTCCTGCCCGACAGTCTCGCGCTGGTGCTACCGAGCATCGGGCCCTGACCGGTTGGCGACCGTAGGCTCGTCGCCATGGACCCGGCCGTGCATCCGCTCGTCGTCGCGATCAAGCCGGTCCTCGACGCTCTCGGTGCCCAAGTGGTCTCGGTGGACGAGGCGCGGGTGAGCGACATCGCGCTCGAGTGGGAGGGGGCAATCGTGGCCGCGGTGCGGCTCCCGCCCATCACGGGGGCCCTGAACCGGCTCATCGCCCAGGTGGAGATGGAACTGGGATCGAAGCTCGATCAGATGACGCGGGCCCAGAAGCAGGAGGCCGTGCGACTTCTCGAGCAGCGCGGTGCGTTCACCCTGCGGCGCGCGGTGGAGGACCTCGCCGAGGCGATGGCCGTCTCGCGCATCACCGTGTACAACTACCTGAACGCCCTCTATCGCTGACACGTCGTCCGGACGGACGCGCCCGTCAGGGGATCCAGAACTGCCGAGCCCCGACCGCGCGTCCGGCCTTCACCTCCACGATGAAGGGGAACGGAGCCCAGGCGTAACCTGCCGCGGGCGACGTCACCTTCCCGCCGGCGAGACCGAGGAGGTCGGCGGGGCCGACGGCGTAGCTTGCCGACGGGTCGTCGAGCGCAGCCACGCTGACCGCGGCGTCGGGGGCGAGGGCGACGGTCGCGCGCGGTTCGCGCTGCACCGTGTAGCCGCTCATGCACTGCACCCCCTGCACCGTGGCGACATAGGCCTCGCAGGCCGCTCCGAAGTGGGCGCGCATGACGATGAAGGTGGCCGTGCCTCCGGCGGATCGAGTGTCGAGCACCGCCCAGTACGAGCCGTCGACGAGACCGGCGGCGCTGGTGACGACCGCATCGGTGGAACCCTCCACGCGGGGCGGACTCACGGGTGTCCAGGCGGGGGTGTCCGGCGTCGGTGCTCCGGCGGTGGTGGCGACCGGCACCGAGCTGTCGGCTCCGCTGGTTGCGGTGGTGTCGGTGACGCTCGTGCCGTCCTGTCCGGCGCACCCGACGAGGACGACGGCAAGTGTCGTCGCGGCCAAACGACGCGCGAGGTGCCGGACCGTGTGTCGGGCCGGGACGGTCACGGCACCCAGAACTGATGGGCGCTCGTCACGACGGAGCCCTCGACCACGATGACGAACGGGAACGGTGTCCACACGTAGTCGGGCAGGGGTGACACGACGGTTCCGTCGACGAGCCCCGCGAGTGTCGCCGCATCGATCGTGTAGTTGGTACCAGGTCCGCCCGGAGTGGCGACGCTGACCTCGGCGTCGTCGGCGAGCGACACGAGCCCGGAGGGGTCCACCTGCACGCCATAGTCGTTCATGCACTCGACGGTGCCGCCCATGGTGGCGGCCCATTCCTCGCACGCGGTGCCGAAGCGCACCTGGGTCACCTCGAACACCAGCTCACCGCTGCCCGACACCGACGACACCGATGCCCAGTAGTAGCCGTCGTTGAGCACGCCGTCCTCGACGACCACCGGGTCGGTCTCGCCCTCGACGACGGGCGGAGCGATCTCCTCCCAGGTCGACGCCGGCGCCTCGGTGGTGTCGGGCACGGTGGCCAGGGTGGTGTCGGCCATGTCGCCGGAAGCTCCGCCACAGGCGGCGAGCAGGAGGGCCGAGGCGAGGAGGACGGGTCGAGGGTTCATCGTCACATTCTTCCCCGCGTCAGAGGCGCCGCAGGTGCACGTTCGACACCCGGTGGTCGGCGCCCTTGCGCACGATGAGCGAGGCGCGCGAACGGGTGGGCTCGATGTTCTCGACGAGGTTCTTGCCGTTGATCTCCCGCCAGATCGAACGGGCGAGCCCCTCGG
>JBDLRG010000186.1:0-2703 GCA_039800125.1 Actinomycetota bacterium | reverse complement strand
TGGGCGGAAACGGCCTTCAACTGATCGGCCATGGCCCGGTTGAGCTCACGCTCGGCCTCGATGGCCTCCATCACCACACCGACGCCGTATTCACGCCGCCCATGGGTGAGCTCCACCAGACGGCGGGCGGCGGCCACCGCCCGGACCGCCACCTCGATCTGGGCGGCGGTCATTTCCGAGAGCGAGCGCACCTCGACCACCTCACGGGTCACCTCGTCGCGCAGTTGCTCCCGCTCGAGTTCGGCCTGCCGCAGTCGGGAATCGGCGGTACGGATGCGACTGCGGTCGCCGATGCCCCCGGGACCGATCCGCCACGACACACCCAGACCGTAATCCTGGAAGTCGCCGCCGCTCGCCCAGTCGCCTCCGCGTCCACCCGCCATCCCACCCAATGCGGCCTGAGCGCCGAGCGTGGGCATCCACACGCCCTTCGTGGCTCCCTGTCGGCGGGCTCCGGCGAGATTCACCGTCGCATCGGCCCGGCGGAACTCAGGCCTGAGGCCGATGGCGGAGGCCACGAGCGAGTCGAGCGATCGGTTCGTGGCGACCAGCACCACCGGCACGAATTCGGAGAGGTCGGGGAGGAACTCCTCCGTCGGCGACAGGCGCAGCAACTGGGCGAGCCTCGCCGATGCACTGCGCACCGCATGCCGGGCCTCGAGGACCTGGCCCTCGGCCCGGCTCGCCTGGATTTCCACCCGCTGGACATCACCGGCGAAAGCCAACCCGGCCGCGACCGCCTCGCGCACCTGTTCGAGGGTTTTGAGCGAGATGCGCTGCGCCTCCGCCACCGCGTCGACGTGGGCCGCGGCGCGACTCAGCTCGGTGTAGGCCACCGCCACCGCGAGGATCGTCTCGCGACGGCGCACCTCGGCGCCCGCCTCGTTCACCGCGACGGCCTGCTTGGCGGCGAGCACCCGGTAAAGCGAGTCGCCGAGGTCCAACTGCGCCTGCAACGTGAGGGCGGCCGAGCCGGACTGCTTGGAGGCGTCGAACACGTCACCGACGATGTCCTGGAGGTTGCCGTCGTGTCGCCGGTACCCCAGACCGGGAGCCAACCAAGGGAACAACCGCCGCTTCTCCTCATCCAACTGGCTCCGGGACTCGCTCACCCGCTCCTGGGCCATCTCGAGCGCGAGATTCTTCGCTCCGGCGAGTCGGAGAGCGGTCCCCAGATTGAGGGAATGCGGCCCGGCCGGCACCGAAGACATCGATACCGCCACGACGAGTGAGCCCAGCAGGATGGAGACGCGGCGATTCATTTCGATTCCTTGACCTGCACCGCGACGCCATCGGCCGGGGCGGACTTGGCTGGAGAGATCACCCGGGCCTCGTCGGTGAGACCGGACAGCACCTCCGTGAGCGCGCCATCCTGGAAACCCAGTTTCACGGCGGTCTTGCGGCTCACACCGTTGTCCACGCGCATGATGAAGGCCATGGCCTTCTCCATCGCGATGGTCTCGGTGGGCACCAGCATCGCGCCGGCACGGCGCTCCACACCCAGCCGCACGGTGGCGGACATGCCGGGCCGCAACGCACCCGAGGGATTGGCCAGATCCGCTTCGACCATCAAGGAACGCGTCGCCTCGTCCAGAGCACCCGCGTGACGGCTGACCGTCGCCGGAGACACGTGGGTCGACCCCTCCACCGTCACCCGTACCGGCTGACCGACCTCGATGAACACCGCCTCCGATTCGGGCACGGGCACCTGCGCCCTCAGCACGCCGGTGTCGACCAGGGTCATCAGCCTCGAGGCCTCCCCACCCGCACCGGCCGGCACGAAGGCCCCCGGGTCCACGAATCGCGCACTGATCGTGCCCGCGAATGGCGCGGTGATGGTGGCATAGCGGAGCAGCGTCTCGGTCTTGTCCAATTCCGCCTTGGCCACTTCAAGCCGACCGATGGCCGCGTCGAGCGACTGCGGTGTCACCAGGTCGGGCGACCGTTGCCGGCCCGCCTCGAGTCGCCGCGCATCGGCTTCGGCCACCTTCACTTCGGCGCGCTGCCGGGTGCGCTCGGCGAGCAGTTCGGGCACCTCGATCTCGGCCAGCGTCTGGCCGGCAACGACCCGGTCTCCACGGTCGACCGACACCACCTTCACGAAGCCGGCCACCCGGGCCTGCACGGTGACCTGCTGGTTCGCGCGCAACGTTCCGGGCAACACCACGTGGCGGGTGATCTCCCCACGGATCGGACGGACCACCGAGACGACCACCGGATCGGCCGCCTGGAGAATCATCGGGGCCAGCAAGGTGGCCACCACGGTCAGGGGACGAGACCGGTTCGTCAGGAATCGGGACGGTTTGGGGATCATGCGGAAACCTGCGGTGAGTGGTGGGCGCTGGCGGGATCCTCGGGGTCGAGCGAGGCGGATCGGAATGCGGCGGGTGCGAGCAGCGAGAAGACGGCGGGCAGCACTCCCAGGGTCGCGATCGTCACCACGAGCAGGCCACCCACCACCGCACGGCCCAGCGGTGCCGTCTGCGGACCGCCCTCACCGAGACCGAGCGCCATGGGCAGCATGCCGGCGATCATCGCCGCGCTCGTCATGAGGATCGGCCGGAGGCGCGACGTGGCCGCGCTCAGGACGGCTTCCGACGGCGTCGCGCCGCGGCGACGTGCCTGTTCGGCGAAGGTCACGAGGAGGATGGCGTTGGCCACCGCCACGCCCACCGCCATGATGGACCCGATGGCCGACTGGAG
>JBDLRG010000185.1:0-14943 GCA_039800125.1 Actinomycetota bacterium | reverse complement strand
CCTCGGGGGCTGGGTGTGGTCCACGTTCCGCACCACGACGACCCCCGTCTCCATCGCCGACCTCATCGAGAACTTCGACGACATCGCCGGCGACATCCTCGCGGTCGAGGGCCTGGCCGACCCGGGCGTCTACGTCTATGCCACCTCGGGCAGCGAGAAGATCGATGCCCTCACCGCGCCAGAACGCCGGTATCCACTCGAGTCGGCCCTCGTCGTCACCGCATCGGGATGCGGGGTGCGCGTCGAGTGGCGACCCGTCGAGGAACGGATCGAATGGTGGGAGCTGTGCGCGGTGGACGGCGGCGTGGCCCTCGTGCGCTACGGCGGCGTGCACGAGTTCTTCGGCACGCGTGACGAGCGAACCCTCCAGTGCCCGGCCGGCACGTGGCTCCTTCCGCCCCGAACGGCCGTCCCGGTCACCGTGTCGCGCTGCGACGGAGGCGGGATGGCACATGTCCGCACCTTGGAGGTGATCGGTCCCGCATCCGTGGACGTCGGAGGAACGCCGACGACCGGCATCGAGGTGGGGATCGCGACGATCACCTCGGGCACGGCGACGGGAGAGGGCACCACCCGACTGGTGCTCAGCCCGCGCGGTCTGCCGCTCCTGTGGGAGGAGGACTCGACCGGGCGCAGCGACACCCCGATCGGCCTCGTCACGCAGCGAGAGAAGTTCCGGCTCGCGCTCGCATCCCTCGAGCCCCGGCGCTGAACGCCCGGGACGGCTCGAGGCCGTCTACCAGGCGCACTCCATGCGCTTGATGCCGTTGATGAACGAACTCTGCAGGTAGGCGGGCTCGCCGACGATCTCGAGGGTCGGAACGCGACGCCGGATCTCGTCGAACATGACGGCGATCTCGCGGCGGGCGAGGTTCGCCCCGAGGCAGAAGTGCGGTCCCCCGGCGCCGAAACCCACCTGGGCAGGGGAGAGCGGCCGTGTCACGTCGAACCTGTCCGGATCGGCGAACACCCGCTCGTCGCGATTGCCCGATTGGTAGAACATCACGACCTTCTCGCCCTCCTCGATGGGCTGGCCGTTGATCTCGGTGTCCTGCGTGGCCGTGCGCCGGAAGTGAATGACGGGAGTGGCGTAGCGCACGATCTCCTCGACCGCGGTGCGGGTGTGCGTCTCGAAGTCGTCGAACCACAGGCGGCGCTGGTCCGGGTTCAGTGTCAGTTCCCGCATGCCGTGGGCTATGGCGGTGCGGGTGGTCTCGTTGCCCGCCACGACGAGCAGGATGAAGAACGAGCCGAATTCCTGGGCGGTGAGGCGCTCCCCGTCCACCTCGGCCTGCATCATCACCGAGGCGATGTCGTCGCGGGGATGGGCACGGCGGTCCTCGCCGAGCGCGAGCGCATAGGCGAAGATCTCCCCGCCGACGCGCACGAGATCCTCGAAACTGCCCACATACTCGGGGTCGCCCACACCGAGGATGGTGTTCGTCCAGTTGAAGATCATCTCCTCGTCGGACTCGGGGATGCCCATCATGTCGCAGATGATCTGCAGCGGCATGAGGGCGGCCACTTCGCGCACGAAGTCGCAGCGCTTCTCGGGGAAGCGCTCGAACATGCGGTCGATGACCGTGCGGGAGCGCACGCGCACCGACTCCTCGAGCGCGCCGATCTCCTTGGGGGTGAATCCCTTCGCGACGATGGAACGCAGACGGAAGTGCTTGGGGTCGTCCATGTTGATCATCGAGCCGAAGAACTCGTTGATCTCGACGGGCAGGTCGCCGATGTTCGATCCCTTGCCGCTGCAGAACAACTGGGGGTGGCGGCTCACGTGCCAGATGTCGTCGTGGCGCACGAGGGCCCGGTAGCCGGGCCCCGGGGGGATGGGCGAATTCTCGAAGGTGCGCTCCGGGAAGAACCGGAACGGATCCTCGTTCCGCAGCGTGCGGAAGGCGCCGAACCGGTGCTCCCGGGGCCGGGTCCAGAACTCGGGGTCGGACAGGTCGATATCGGAGAGGGGAACCTCGGGAAGAGACATGTCCGAGACCCTAGGCGCACCGCCCTCCGGGACAGGGACCCGGGTGGGGCCTTGACTACTGTCGGGGCACGGACCCGACACCGCGTCGGCCGTTCACGAGGGAGTTCCCATGCCTGAAGCAGTCATCGTCGCCACCGCCCGCAGCCCCATCGGCCGCGCCAACAAGGGCTCGCTCGTCGACCTGCGCCCCGACGACATGGCGGCCCAGATCGTGCGGGCTCTCATGGCCAAGGTGCCCCAGGTGAAGGGGGCCGACGTCGAGGACCTCATGCTCGGCATCGGTCAGCCCGCCGGCGAGGGCGGATTCAACATCGGCCGCATGGTGGCGATCCTCGCCGGTCTCGATGACGTGCCCGGCGTGACCGTGAACCGCTATTGCTCCTCGTCCCTCCAGACGATCCGCATGGCCGCCCACGCCATCAAGTCGGGCGAGGGCGACTGCTTCATCGCCGCCGGCGTGGAGACCGTCAGCCGCTACGCCTCGGGTGCGAGCGACTCGGCTCCCAACCCGATCTTCAAGGAGGCGGGAGCCCGCACCAAGGCCCGGGCCGCCGGGGGTCAGGGTTCGTGGAGCCCGCCGTCGGGCCTTCCCGACGCCTACATCGCCATGGGCCAGACCGCCGAGAACGTGGTCGAGCTCGAGGGCGTCTCCCGCGAGGAGATGGACCGCTTCGGTGTGCGCTCGCAGAATCTGGCGTGCGAGCACGTGGACAACGGCTTCTTCGAGCGTGAGATCACGCCGCTCACCCTCCCTGACGGCACGGTCGTGTCGAAGGACGACGGCCCGCGCCCCGGCACGAACTACGAGGCGGTCTCCCAGCTCAAGCCGGTGTTCCGCCCCGACGGCTCGGTGACCGCCGGCAACGCCTGCCCGCTCAATGACGGCGCCGCCGCGGTGCTGGTGATGAGCGACACGAAGGCCAAGCAGCTGGGCCTCACCCCGCTGGCCCGCATCGTGTCCTCGGGTGTCTCGGGCCTCAACCCCGAGATCATGGGTCTCGGCCCGATCGAGGCGTGCCGTCAGGCGCTGAAGCGGGCCGGCATGGGCATCGACCAGATCGACCTCGTGGAGATCAACGAGGCGTTCGCCGCCCAGGTCATCCCCTCGGCAAAGCACCTCGGCATCCCCATGGAGAAGATCAACATGCACGGCGGTGCCATCGCGCTCGGCCACCCCTTCGGCATGACCGGCGCGCGCATCATGACCACGCTCATCAACGGCCTGCAGTGGGAGGACAAGACCTACGGCATGGAATCGATGTGCGTGGGCGGCGGCCAGGGCATGGCCATGATCGTCGAGCGCCTCAGCTGACTCGACCGTTCGGCGCGGGGCGCGGCTCGTCCGCTCCCCGCGCCATCACCGCCACGGCTGCGCCCATGAGAACCATGAGGACGGCGGCGAATCCGAAGGTCCACTCCGGTCCCCATCGGCCGTAGATGACGGGTGCCACGAGAGACATGGCCGATCCCATGAGCAGGTCACCGCTTCCCGCGAGTCCCTGGGTCGCGGTGGCGCGTCCCTCGGGGGCCGAGCGGGCCACGAATGCCTGGGCGGCGGGTGCAGCGATGGCGCCGAACAGGCCCTCCACGAGACCGAACGCGATGAGCAACTCCGGCGTGGGCAGCACCCCGTAGATCAACACGAGCGGCGCGATGAGCCAGATGCCGCGGACCGTCGCCCGGGAGGGGCCGATGCGGTCGGCCAGGCGTCCGCCACGCGCGGCGAAGAGCACGAAAGGGATCGTGTACAACAGGAAGGTCAATCCGACCTGCAGGTTGTTCCCGCCGCGGTCGGTGATGTAGCGGTCCCACAGCGAGTCGTAGATGCCGACCGGGACGAAGAGCGTCACCGAGGCGAGCACCGCCGCCCTCACCTTGCGGTCGCGGAGCAGGTCGACGCTGATCGAGCGGGTTCGGTCGCTCGGGGGCAGCTGGGGGAGGGGACGACCCCACACGAGGACGAACCCGACGAGGGCGACTCCGCCGAAGACGAGGAAGGCTCCCCTCAGGCCGAGGGGTTCGATGAGGAGGGCGCCGATGAGGGGACCGCCCGTGAAGCCGGCCAATTCGATGCCGCGCAGGCGACCGAGGCGCTCTGCGGCCCGGTTCCGGTCGAGGCCGCCGACGATGGCGCGCACCGCGGGGCCGCTCAGACCGAGGGACACCCCGGCGACGGCACGGGCGGCGATGAACATCCACAGCGTGGTTCCGAAGGCGAACATCACGGAGCCCGCCGAAGCGAGCAGCAGTGCGGCGAGAACGAAGGTGCGTTGACGGCCCTTGTCGGCGAGGGGCGCGAGGAGGAGCTGCACGAGGAAGGAGGCGAAGAACCCCGAAGCCGAGATGATGCCGAGCCCGCCGTTCGAGAAGCCGTAACGGTCCTGCAGGTCGCTGAGTGCGGGGAACACCATGCTGTTCGACACGGGAACGGCGAAACCGCACAGCAACAACGGTCCGACGCCGAGGGTGAAACCCGGTTTGCTCACGACGCACACGCCTCGAGCACGGCGTTGCTGAACGGCGGCCAGTGCACGAGGCCCCACTTCGAGAAGTCGCGCTCGGCGAGCATCACGCATCCGACGTCAGCCACCGGATCGCGCCAGAGGAAGGTGCCGATGCCGCCGAAATGCCCGAAAGTGGTCGGTGACGACTGAGAGGCGGTCCAGTGCGGGGACTTCGCGCCGCGCACCTCGAACCCGAGACCCCACGGGCAGGGATCGTAGGTACCGAGTCCCGGCACGATGCCGGCGAGCGCAGGGAACACAGGCGCCACCGCCTCGTCGCGCAGGGCCGGGGAGATGAGACGCGGGTTGCGCACCTCGGCGAGGAACGAGACGAGGTCGTCGGCGCAGGTGTGCACGTCCTTCGCCGGTGAGCCCTCGAGGCGCGACGACGCCATTGCGAGAGGGGTGAACACCGCCTCGGCCAGGTAATCGGCGAAGGCGATGCCGGTGGCGGCCGCGACGTGGTCGGCGGCGAGGTCGATGCCCGTGTTCGAATAGTGGCGCCGCACCCCGGGCCTCGAGATGGGGGCGCGTCCCTCGAACGGGTACCCACCGGCATGACAGAGAAGGTGGCGCAGGGTGCAGCCCTCCTGGCCGACCGGGTCGTCGAGCGAGACCGAACCCTCCTCCACCGCGACGAGGACCGCCCATGCGGCGAGGGGCTTGCTCACCGAGGCGATGCGCTGCCCCCGAGCCGTGTCCCCTCGGGTCTCGGTCCCGCCGGGGTGCACCACGGCCGCGGACCAGAAGGGCACGGGCCAGGCGTCGGCCACCGCCCAGGCGGCGGAGAGGTCGGGCCGACTCACGTGCCGGAGCGGATGAGTTCGGCTACGCGGAATGCGAGGTCGAGGGACTGCCGGCCGTTGAGTCGGGGGTCACAGATCGTCTCGTAGCGATCATCGAGATCCTCGTGACCGAGATCGTCGGTGCCGCCCGTGCACTCGGTGACGTTCTCGCCGGTGAGTTCGACGTGGATGCCGCCGGGCCAGGTTCCCTCGGCCTTGTGGGCGCGCACGAACCCGGCGATCTCGGCGACGATGTTCTCGAACTCGCGGGTCTTGCGTCCGTTCGGGGCGGTGACGGTGTTGCCGTGCATCGGGTCGCACGCCCACACGACCGGGTGACCCGAGCGGTTCACCGCGCGCAACAGGGGGCGAAGGGCGTCCTCCACCTTGTCGGCACCCATGCGGCTGATGAGGGTGAGACGCCCGGGAATCTGGGCCGGATTGAGGCGCTCGCAGGCCTCGATCACCCACTCGGGCGACGTGGAGGGACCGACCTTGCAACCGATCGGGTTTCCCACACCGCGGAGGAACTCGACGTGAGCGCCGTCCAGTTGCCGGGTTCGCTCGCCGATCCACAGCATGTGGGCCGAACAGTCATACCACTGTCCCGTGAGGGAGTCCTGCCGGGTGAGAGCCTCCTCCCACCCGAGGATGAGGGCCTCGTGGCTGGTGAAGACATCCACCTCGTGAAGTGCCGCGTAGTTCTCCGTGTCCACCCCGCACGACCTCATGAAGTTGAGGGCCCGCTCGATCTCGGCGGCGAGTTGTTCGTAGCGCTGCCCCTCCGGGCTCGAGGAGACGAACTCCTGGGTCCAGGCGTTGACGCGGTTGAGGTCGGCGAAGCCGCCCTTGGTGAAGGCGCGCAGGAGGTTCAGCGTGCTGGCGGACTGGTGGTACGCCTGCACGAGGCGACGCGGGTCGGGCACACGGGCATCGGGGGTGGGGGCGAGGCCGTTGACGATGTGTCCGCGGAACGAGGGGAGTTCCAGGTCTCCGATCCTCTCCGTGGGCGAGGAACGCGGCTTGGCGAACTGTCCGGCCATGCGACCGACCTTCACCACGGGTACGCCCATCGAATACGTGAGCACGACGGCCATCTGCAGGATGACGCGCAATTTCTCGCGGATGTTCACCGCGCTGAATTCCTCGAAACTCTCGGCGCAGTCACCCGCCTGCAGGAGGAAGGCATTGCCCGCTGCCACCTGGGCCAGCGAGGACTGCAGCGAGCGGGCCTCGCCGGCGAACACGAGGGGCGGGAAACCCGAGACCTGGGCGAGGGCGTGCTCGAGAGCACCCGTGTCGGGCCACTCGGGCTGCTGCTCCGCGGGGAGCGTGCGCCAGGAGGAGGGGTTCCAGCTGCGTGCCATGGTTCCGACCAGTCTCGCCGCGGGTGGGGCCCGACGGCAACGGGTTTCGGTGGATCAGACGGCCAGGATGCGCTCGGCGTCGTCGCGGAGGCCCTCGACGGCACGGCTCACGAGGCGCCGGGCGGCCTCGGCCGTGACGCCCAGTTCCTCGCCGACCTCGCGGAAACTCTTGCGCTCCCCGTCGAGGAGGCCGAAACGTGCCTCGACGGCGTAGCGGGCACGATCGTCCAGGGTGCCGAGCAGTTCGTCCAGCAGTTCGGTATCCACGATCGCCATGACGGCGTCCTCGGGAGTGCCCTGACCGTTGTCCATGAGGTCACCGAGCGTCGCGTCGCCGTCGTCTCCGACGGTCTTGTCGAGCGAGACCGGCGTGGTGAGGCGGTGCAGTTCGGCGTTGTTCGCGTCCAGGGTCTCGCCGTCGCCGGAGGCCTGGCGCAGGGCGGCACGGAGACTTGCGGAGCGGTCACCGGGGATGCGGATGAGGCTGGCCTTCTGGTCGAGGGCACGACCGATGGCCTGACGGATCCAGAAGGTGGCGTAGGTGGAGAACTTGAAGCCGCGGCGCCAGTCGAACTTGTCGACGGCGTGCTCCAGGCCCAGATTCCCCTCCTGGATGAGGTCGAGCAGGTCCATTCCCTGGGGGAGGGGATAACGACGGGCGATTGACACGACGAGGCGGAGGTTGGCCCGGATGAAGCGGTCCTTCGCGGCGGCGGCGATGCGCAGGTCGCGCCGCAGGGCGGCACTGCGCTCGCCCTTGGCGATGCGCTCGGCGGCGTCGCGGCCGGCCTCGATGGCCTTGGAGAGTTCGCGCTCGTCCTCGGCGGTGAGGAGGGCGACCTTGCCGATGTCGTTGAGGTAGAGGCCGATGGAATCGTTCATGGTGCGTGGGTCAACCGTCTGTGTGGAGTGGATGTTCCCGGCGGGGGCGTGGCGTGTGGCACACGATCCTTCCGGTTCCGACGGGGGTCTTGTCGGGGGAGGAGTGACAGTAACACGCGCTTCTACCGTTGGCTAGGGGCAAATCCACCCGTCATAGACTCACCCGATGACCCGGCGCCTCGGCCTCTTCGGAGGCACCTTCGACCCGCCCCACAGGGGTCATCTGGCTGCCGCCCGGGCCGTACGGGACGCCCTGGCCCTCGACGAGGTGCTCCTCATAGTGGCCGGGGATCCCTGGCAGAAGACGGCGGCGGGGACGGTGTCGCCGGCGGCTGTCCGCCTCGAGATGGTCCGGGCCCTCGTGGAGGGCGAACCGGGCCTCGGAGTGGATCCCTCCGAGACGGAGCGCCCCGGCCCGACCTACACCGTGGAGACGCTCGAGCGGTGGCGGGCTCGGGAGCCGGAGACGGACCTGTTCTTCATCGTCGGCTCCGACACCCTGGCCAGGATTCCCACCTGGAACCGATGGCAGGACCTCTGTGACCTCTCTACCATCGTCGTCGTGAACCGAGCCCCCCTCGCCGAAACTCCCGTGCCCCGCGGCCTCGATCCCGACCGGGTGGTGCAGGTGGCGATGGAGCCCGTCGATGTCTCCAGTTCCGCCCTCCGTGCCGCCGTCGGCCGGGGAGAATCGATCACGGAGTGGACGGGGGAGACCGTGTCCCGCATCGTTTCCCGACACGGTTTCTACGGGGCACATCCGTGACCGCCATCCACGGTCGCCGCCAGCGACGCATGACCGCAGCCGTTCTCACCGCGGTGCTCGCCGTGGTGATGCTGCCCCTCGGATTGTGGATCGGCGCCGACGCCCTGCTCAATGAATCCTCGGGCAACGAGGTGGACACCTCCGTCATCGACGTTCCCCTCACGCCGGCGGAACTGCTGTTCGTGGTCGGTGCGCGCGGTGAACTCGCATCGGTGGCGCTCCTGGCGCTCGATCCGTCCGGTGCGGGTGGGACCATCGTGTCGTTGCCGGCACGACTGGCGGCCGACATCGACAAGGGAGACACGCCGCGCAGCGTCGCTGACGCCTACGCGGCCGGGGGTCTGGCGGCGGCGCGTCTCGAGGTGGAAGACATCCTCAACATCACCGCCACGATCGCCGCCGAGGTGACCAGTGAGCAGCTCACGGCCCTCATCGCACCCATGGGAAGTGCCACCCTCACGCTGGCGGCCCCTGTTCTCGACGGCCCTGCCGCCGATGCCACCACCGTGTTGCCGGCCGGGCAGACCAGCGCCGATGCGGCCAAGGTGGCTGCGGGGCTGTCGGCCGTGCAGTCGGACGTGGCCGAATCGAAGCGCTTCAACCAGGTGAAGGAACTGTGGGCGGCTGTCGCGACGGGTGGAGCGGATGCACCTGCCGTGGAGACGGGCGACGACGGTGACGAGCCCGATGCGCCGGACTCGTCCGAGAGCTTCTTCGCATGGCTCTTCGCGGGACGGATCGACGTGTGGCAGATCGAGGCGACGATCGAGACGGACGCGGTCCGCAACCCGTCGGGTGCCGATTGGTACCGCTTGGATGCCGCCGAGACCCTTCTCGTGGTGGCGAGCACCGTTCCCACTGCGATGTCGATTGCCACCGCGGGGGTCACGGTGATGCTCGACATTCCCTTCGATGACGCCGAGTTGGCCAAGGAGGCCGTGACCAGGCTCGCCTATCTCGAGGCCAACATCATGGTGGTGCGCCGGGTGGAGGGACCGCCGGCGGCGGCAACGAAGGTGTACTTCAACGATCTGCTGGCCCGGGACGAGGTGGCCCAATACGAGTCGCTCATCGGTCCGATGGAGGTCGAGCAAGCCACGGAGGTCGTGTCGGGCATCAGCGTTCGCATGGTGCTCGGATCCGATTTCGCCGCCCTCGTCTCCGCCGGCGGCGGAGGGGTGTCGACCACGGTGCCGGGTTGAGCAGCCCCCGAGCGGACGACGAGTCCCTCGCGATCGCCCGGATCGCAGCCCGGGCCATGGACGACAAGAAGGCCGTCGACATCGTCGTGCTGCCCGTGGGCGAGGTGCTCGGCATCACCGAGTACTTCGTCGTCGGCACCGCGGCGAACCCCCGTCAGGTCGGGTCGGTCACCGACGCCGTTCTGGCCGCCGTGCGCGAGCAAACCGGTCGCGGGCCCCTGCGCAGCGAGGGTGTGCGCGAGCAGCAGTGGGTGCTCGTCGACTACGGGGACGTCGTCGTCCACGTGTTCGTGGAGGAGGCGCGGCGGTTCTACGAGATCGAGCGCCTCTACCGCGACGCCGTGCCGGTGTCCTGGCGCTGACGGGGCACCGATCCGGCTCCCGCGCCGTTGTGGCGGGGGCGGAGCCCGTTGCTATCGTGGGGTTTCCGTTTGGGGCTGTAGCTCAGTTGGCAGAGCGCTTGCATGGCATGCAAGAGGTCAGGGGTTCAATTCCCCTCAGCTCCACCATGGGCCCCTCTGCGGTGCCGATCCTGCGGGGGAGTAGGCCATGATCGTCGACGTCCAGTTCTCGCAGGGATCCGCCCCGTGGCCGGTGATGCGCGATGCCCTCCTCGCCGCCGAGGACGCCGGATATTCGCGCGTATGGAACCTCGACCATTTCTCGGGGGCAATGTTCGATTCTCCGTCCATGGATGAATGCTTCGCGTCGCTCGCGGCCTGGGCCGCGGTCACGACGCGCATCGGGCTCGGCACGCTCGTGGCCAACGTGCACAACCGGGTGCCGGCGCTGCTCGCGAACGCCGCGGCCACGGTGCAGCACATCTCCGGCGGACGTCTCATGCTCGGGCTCGGTGCCGGCGCGTCGCCGACGAGTCCGTGGGGAGCGGAGCACCGGGCCATCGCCATGGATCTGCTGCCCACGATGGCGCAGCGCCACGAACGCTTCCTCGAGGTCGTCGGCGAGGTGCGTCGCATCTGGGATCCGGGTCGCCCCGAGGAACTCGCGGGATTCCCGCGACCGGACCCCGCCCCGCGCATCATCGCCGGCGTCAACAGTGAGCCGCTCGCTCGCATCGCGGGACGTCATCTCGACGGCATGAACGTGCGCGCGGGGCATCCCGACCGTGCCCGGCTCGTGGGTGTCGCACGCGAAGAGGCCGCGGGGCGGGCCGACTTCGACGTCTCGGTGTGGGAGTTCTGGTCCTCGGAGCTCGCCGACCCCGGTCACGCGTTCCACGTCGAAATGGCGCGCGACGGCGTGGACAGGGTGATCCTGCTCGTGCAGGGTCCCCCGAATCCCGCGGCCATCGCGGCATCCCCGGTACACACTGACCCACCCCAGTCGTAGCGTCGTCGTCATGACGATCCTGCTCATCGTCGTCGCGGCGACTCTGACCGTCGGGGCCTGCGCCTCGGCCGGGATTGTCTTTGACTGGCAACCCCGCAACCGTCCCCTGCAGTGGCTCCTCGGAGCGGGATTCTTCGGGTCGATGGCCATCCTCTTCGTCGTGGCGGCATGGCTGTGGCTCGCTCTGATCGCATGGTTCTCGGAGCCCGGTGGGATCCTGCCCTGACTCAGTGTCCCGGTGAATCGATGAGCCCGGATCGGGTCGTCCTCAGATCGACGCACCCGGTGGTCGTCTGCGCACGACGGTCCGTCCGGCACCCTCAGGTGAGGTCGACGAGAAACCAGCACCCTCAGGTGAGGTCGGCGAGAAAAAGGTCGGGGTCGGGGTGGTGGCGCAGGGTGAACACGGGTACCCCGTTGCGCCGCCGCCAGGCGGCCGCCTTGGTGATGACATAGGCGATCATCGGCATGGAGAAGTAGTTGAGGGCGGCGTAGGTCTGGTTGCCCACCACCCAGCCGAACAGCGTCCACGACATCGCAGACACCAGCGACGTTCCCCAGCTGAGCAGCGAGATGCCGTGGAGGTTCGGTGAGCGCATGACGTGGATCACCTGGGGTACGAGCGACGTGGCGCTGGCCACGATGGCGGCCGTCCCGGCCATCGCCGGGTCGACGGGCAGGATCACCACAAGGATCACTGCGAGGGCCAGGGAGAACCCGGCCGTCATCTGCAGAGTGAGACGTCCGTGCCGCCGCAGCACCGTGGCGATGAGCACCTGGGCGAGGATGAACGAGGCGTTCGAGAACCAGACGGCGGTCGTGTCGTCGTGGATTCCGTAGGTGAACCACAGGGATGATCCGACGATGGCGTGCAGGGTGGAGAACGCCGAGATGCCCTGGGTGGTGTCGTGGCGCATCGTGCGCACCACCTGGGGCCACACGAACCCGAGGCTCATGGCCGTGCACCATGCACCGAGGAGGGCGGTGTAGTCCACGGTCATCGCCGGTGGTTCGGGACGCGACGCACGTAGTCGGTCGTCATGTGGGGGCTCGACATGATGAAGTCCGCCGACGCCCGGTTGCACGCCACGGGGATGTTCCACACGACGGCGATGCGCAGCAGGGCCTTGATGTCGGGGTCGTGGGGCTGGGGTTCGAGGGGGTCCCAGAAGAACAGCAGCACGTCGCAGGCGTTCTCCGAGATGCGCGCACCGATCTGCTGGTCGCCGCCGAGCGGTCCGCTGCGCAGGCGCTCCACGGCGAGACCCGTGGCCTCGGCCACCATGCCGCCCGTCGTTCCCGTGCCGATGAGAACATGCCGGGACAGCTCGTCGCGGTGGGCGAGCGCCCAGCCGAGCAGTTCGTCCTTCATGTTGTCGTGGGCGACGAGAGCGATGGTCTTGCGCGCCGGCATCCCGAGGTCGGTCTCGTCGGTCACCACCCCATTGAACACCACCGGCGCGCTCGGGCGCGTCACTTGACGACGATGTTCACCGTGCGTCCACGCACGACGATCGTCTTCACCGGCTCTTGGCCGTCGAGGGCGGCCCGCACGTTCTCCTGCGCCAGAGCGGCGGCGACGTGCTCCTCGTCGGAGGCGTCGGGGGCGAGCACGATGCGTCCGCGCACCTTGCCGTTGACCTGCACGGGGACCTCGACGCTGTCCTCCACGAGGAGCGCCGGGTCGGCGACGGGGAAGGGAACCCAGGTGACGGTGTCGTCGTGTCCGAGCCGGGACCACAGCTCCTCGGCCAGGTGCGGGCACAGCGGGGACAGCATGCGCACGAGCGGCTCGACCACGGCCCGCGGCGCCCGGGTCCCGGAATTCACCTGCTGGGTGAGGGCGTTGTTCAGCTCGATCAGCTTGGCGATCGCGGTGTTGAAGCGCAGGTGCTCCATGTCGGCGTCCACACCGGCGATCGTCCGGTGCAGGAGGCGGACGAGATCCTCGGGCACGGGGGAATCGTCCACGACCGTGGTCCCCGAATCCTCGTCGACGACGTTGCGCCACAGCCGCTGGAGGAAACGCTGCATTCCCACGACGTCGCGGGTGTTCCAGGGGCGACTGGCATCGAGGGGCCCCATCGACATCTCGTAGAGGCGGAAAGTGTCGGCGCCGTAGTCGTCGTACATCTCGTCCGGCGTGACGATGTTCTTCAGGCTCTTGCCCATCTTTCCGTACTCGCGTCGCACCTCCTCGCCCTGCCAGAACCAGCGTCCGTCGCGTTCCTCGACCTCGGTGGCGGGAACGGTCTGGCCGCGGGCGTCTCGGTAGGCGAAGGCCTGGATGTAGCCCTGATTGAAGAGCCGGTGGAACGGCTCCTCGCTCGAGACGTGACCGAGGTCGAAGAGCACCTTGTGCCAGAAGCGCGCGTACAAGAGGTGCAGCACGGCGTGCTCGACGCCGCCGACGTAGAGGTCGACCCCGCCCGTGTGACCCGGTTCCCGCGGACCCATCCAGTAGCGCTCCACCTCGGGGTCGACGAACGCAGCATCGTTCGTGGGGTCGAGATATCGCATCTCGTACCAGCAGCTGCCCGCCCACTGGGGCATCACGTTCACCTCGCGGGCGTACTCGCGCGGTCCGTTCCCGAGGTCGAGGACCACGCGCCGCCACTGCTCGACCCGCGCGAGGGGAGGCACCGGGTCGGACGCGGAGTCGTCGGGGTCGAGGGCCGTCGGCGTGAAGTCGTCGAGATCGGGCAGTCGCACCGGCAGGAGGTCCGCGGGAACGGCGTGGGCGATACCGTCCTCGTCGAAGACGATGGGGAATGGCTCGCCCCAGTAGCGCTGCCGGGAGAACAGCCAGTCGCGCAATCTGTAGGTGACGGTCGCCTCGCCGTGGCCACGGTCCTCGAGCCAGGTGACGATGCGGGCCGTCGCCTCCTCGATCGAGGCGAGTCCGTCGAGAGACACCGTGTCGTTGGCCGAGTTGACGTAGACACCGTCGCCGATGAAGGCGGCGGGCCATGTCGCACAGGCGACCGAAGGGGCGATGCCGTGTCCGTCGAACCACTCGGCGGGCGGCATGGCGGTGGCGACGATGGGGAGGCCGTGGGCACGGGCGAACTCGAAGTCGCGCTGGTCACCGCTCGGCACCGCCATGATCGCCCCGGTGCCGTATCCCATGAGCACATAGTCGGCGATCCAGACCGGGATCTCGGCCCCGTTCACCGGGTTGATGGCGTGCGCCCCGATGAACATGCCGGTCTTGGTCCGCGAGTCATCGGTGCGGTCGACATCGGCGCGGGCGGCGGCCGCAGCGACATAGGTCTCGACATCCCCGCGCCGGTCCTCCGTCGTGAGCACGTGAACGAGCGGGTGCTCGGGGGCGAGCACCATGAAGGTGGCCCCAAAGAGGGTGTCGGGACGGGTGGTGAACACCTCGATGTCGCCGGCCGCCGAGGCGAAGCGGACGCGGGCACCGGTGCTGCGTCCGATCCAGTTCCGCTGCATGAGTTTGATGGGCTCGGGCCAGTCGAGGCGGTCGAGGTCGTCGAGGAGGCGGTCGGCGTACGCGGTGATGCGCATCATCCACTGGCGCATGTTGCGGGTGAACACGGGGTAGTTGCCGATGTCGCTACGACCTTCGGCGGTCACCTCCTCGTTCGCCAGGATCGTGCCGAGCCCCGGGCACCAGTTCACGGGCGCGTCCGCGAGGTAGGCCAGGCGACGAGCGTCCAGGGCGCGGTGGCGCTCGACCGGGGCGAGTTCGCCCCAAGGGCGGCCGTCGGGCGTGGGCACCTCGCCCGAGGCGTACATCCGCTCGAGGTCGGCGATGGGGCGGGCGCGGCCCTCCCGTTCGTCGAACCACGCGCCGTGGATGGCCAGGAAGATCCACTGCGTCCAGGCGTAGAAGCCCTCGTCGGTGGTGCTCACGCTGCGCCGCGCGTCGTGGCCGAGACCGAGACGGCGCAACTGACGGCGCATGTTGGCGATGTTGGCCTCGGTGTTCACTCGCGGGTGGATGCCGGTGGTGATGGCGTGCTGCTCCGCCGGCAGACCGAAACTGTCGTACCCGAGCGCATGCAGCACGTTGAAGCCCTTCATGCGCTTGAACCGGGCCCACACGTCGGTGCCGATGTAGCCGAGCGGGT
>JBDLRG010000184.1:0-12702 GCA_039800125.1 Actinomycetota bacterium | reverse complement strand
CCGATCCCCGCCGGGGTCACCACCCGCGACATCGATCGCGGCGACCATCCCCACTTCCTGCTGAAGGAGATCACCGAATCACCCGCGAGTTTCCGCAAGACGGTCCGGGGCCGGGTGACCGAGCGCGACGGCATGCTCGTGCCGCACCTGGACGAATCGGTCTTCCCCGCCGCCATCGCGGCGCGACTCGCCGACGGGTCCATCCGGCGCGTGCGCATCATCGGTCAGGGCACCGCCGCGGTGGCGGGAACCTCCGTCGTCCCCGTGCTGGGCGCACTCGCCGGTCCCGCACTGCACGTGCAGGCCATGCCCGCCACGGAACTGTCGGGCTTCGCGATGGAACAGGACATGTCGGACATGCTCGTCATCGCGGTGAGCCAGAGCGGCACCACCACCGACACGAACCGCACCGTGGACCTCGTCGCGGCGCGCGGGGCCGCCGTCATCGCCATCGTCAACAGGCGCGGCAGCGAACTGGCCATGAAGGCGCACGGGGTGTACCACACCTCCGACGGGCGCGACATCGAGATGAGCGTGGCCAGCACGAAGGCCTTCTATGCCCAGGTGGCCGCCGGAGCGGTGCTGTCGTGCGCCGTCGCCCTGGCCGCAGGTGCCGGCCGGGGCGAGAGCGTGCACCGCATCCTGTCCTCGCTGGTCGGGATGCCCGAGGCGATGGAGACGGTCCTGTCCCGCCGCACCGTGATCGCCGCTGTCGCCGGCTCCCTCGCCCCCTCGCGCCGCTACTGGGCGGTGGTGGGCAACGGACCGAACGTCGTGGCGGCCCAGGAGGTGCGGATCAAGCTGTCCGAACTCTGTTACAAGTCCATCTCGTGCGACGTCACCGAGGACAAGAAGCACATCGACCTCTCGTGCGAGCCTCTCGTGCTCGTGTGCGCCGCCGGACTCTCGGAGGGCACCGCCGCCGACGTGTCCAAAGAGGTCGGCATCTTCAGGGCCCACAAAGCCGCACCCATCGTCATCGCCACCGAGGGCACGACGGGGTGGGAGGCGGCCGCAGCGGTCATCGAGGTGCCCGCGGTGGATCCGACGGTGGCCTTCGTGCTGTCGGCGATGGCCGGTCACCTCTTCGGCTACGAGGCGGCCCTCGCCATCGACGCGCTCGCCCGGCCGCTCCGCCGACTGCGCGAGGATGTGGAGAAGGTGGTGGCCCGCGGCGGCGAGGACGAGTCGGCATTGGCGCGCATCAGCCGCGATACCTCTCTCCATGCCGATGACTTCCTCGCCGCCCTCGCCGCCGGTGCGTATGACGGGACCTTGGAGGCCTCGACCGCGGTGGCGATCGTCTCGCTCCTGCGCACGGTGGGTGCGCCCGACCCCCTCACCGTGCACCGTCGCGTCACCGGGCGGTCGGCCGCGCCCGGGACGATCATCGACGAACTGGTGTCGGCATTGACGCGCGGCATCGACGAGCTGACACGTCCCGTCGACGCCATCAAGCACCAGGCCAAGACGGTGACGGTGGGCATCTCACGCAACGAGGAGGGTCTCCTCGATCGTCCGCTCGTGCGGGCCGTGCTGGATGCCGGTGCACGGCGCGAGCACCTCTCCTATGCGGCCCTCAGGGTCCTCGCGGCCCTCGATCCCGCCGTCTCCGCCGTCGTCGGGCACGTCCGCTACCTCGTCGAGGGGGACGGCTCCCACCGGGGCGACGTGAGCATCGCCTCGCGCGGCGGCGTCGGCCTCGAGGTCCCCTCGCGCGTCGAGGCCGATCCCCGACTGTTCGGCACCAAGCGCCGGGTCGCGGTCGACCAGGAGGTGCTCGTCGCGCGCGGCCGCAAGGACGGCCGCACGGTGGTGATCGTCCCCGAGGTTGAGGGGGACCGCACCGCGGGCATCACGCTCCTCCACGTCGACGTGCACGACCGCCTGCCCGCACCCGTGGTCCGTCAGGTTCTCCAGGGTTACGACCGCCGCTACGACCGGCTCGTGGACTGGGTGTCCGAGACCGAGGGCTCCTTCGACGAGGAACTGCTCGCCGCCGTGTCCGTCGCCGATCTCCTCGTCGAGCCCGTCTCCGAGAGCGCGGACCTGTGGAGGACGCGCTGATGCGCGGTCTCGGGGTCGATGCCGTCGACATCGAGCGGTTCGCCGCCGTGCTCGAGCGTCGGCCGCGACTTCGCGAGCGGTTGTTCACCACCGAGGAACTCTCCGATGCCGGCCAGCGACGCGGTGCGGCGGCATCCCTCGCCGCGCGGTTCGCCGCGCGGGAGGCGACGATGAAGGCGCTCGGGGTGGGGCTCGGGGCGTTCGACTTCCGCGACGTGTCGGTGGTGCGCACCGGATCGGGAGCACCCCGACTGGTCGTGACGGGCAGGGCACGGGACCTCGCCGAGCGTGCGGGCGTGACCGGATGGCACGTCTCGTTGACGCACACCGACGCGGTGGCCGTCGCCGTGGTCGCCGCGCTCTGACGCGCCCTACGCTTGGGGTGTGATTCCGGTCCTCACACCCGACGAGATGCGCGCGGCCGATGCTGCCGCCCTCGTGGCCCTCGGACCGGGCCGGGAATCGGTGCTCATCGAGAGAGCCGGGCACGCCGTCGCCGGTGCGGCGATGGCGATGATGGGCGGGGCGTACGGTCGGCGGGTGACGGTGCTGGCGGGTCCGGGGCACAACGGAGACGACGGTCGCGCGGCGGCGCGACGCCTGGGTGACCGCGGCGCCCGCGTGCGCGTTCTCGACCCGGGCTCCTGTCGCGATCTGTTCATCGATCCGCGCGACGCCGACCTCGTCATCGACGGGGCGTTCGGCATCGGTTTCCGCGGCGAGTGGAATCCTCCGATGGTCATCGGAGTGCCGGTCCTGGCGGTGGACCTGCCGAGCGGACTGGACGCGTGCACCGGGGCGGCCGGTGCGCTGGTCCCCGCCGACCGCACCGTCACCTTCGCCGCCCCCAAGGTCGGCATGTTCCTCGGAGACGGACCGGAGGCGTGCGGAACGGTCGAGGTGGCCGACATCGGGGTGCCCGTCGACGAGACCGGTGCCGGGGTCTATCTCGTGGAGGATGCCGACGTGGCGGCATGGCTCCCGGTGCGCCAGCGCGACGAGCACAAGTGGTCGAATGCCCTGAGGGTGGTCGCGGGCAGCGAGGGCATGCTCGGGGCCTCCGCCCTCGTGTCGGCGGCCGCCATGCGCGCCGGCGCCGGCATCGTGCATCTGTCGTGGCGGGGATCGGGCGCCCATCCCGCCCTGCCGACCGAGGTGGTGGGACGCCCCCTTCCCGCCGGTGACTGGGCCGCAACCATCACGGCGGACCTCGATCGCTTCCATGCGCTCGTCGTGGGTCCCGGACTCGGTCGGGGCGATGACACCGCCGCGTCGCTGCGACGTCTGCTGGCTGATGCAGACCTTCCCGTCGTCGTGGACGGCGACGGTCTCGCCGACGCGGTGGATCCCCACGGCACCCATGACACGCTGCGCGGTCGCACCGCCCCCACCGTTCTCACGCCCCACGACGGCGAGTTCGCGATGCTCGGGGGCGACGCCATGGACAGCGACCGCATCGGCGCCACGCGCGCGCTCGCGGTGCGTACCGGCTGCACGGTCCTGCGCAAGGGCCCGGTGACGATCGTCGCCGATCCCGGGGGAGCGTGCTACATCGTCGTGGCAGGTGATGCGCGACTGGCCACCGCGGGCACCGGTGACGTGCTCGCGGGAATGATCGGCGCCCTGCTCGCCCGTGGCATGGCCCCGGCCGAGGCCGCGGCGGCGGCCGCCCATTTGCACGGTCGTGCCGCCGCGTCCTGTCCCCGTGAGGGGACGATCGCCCGCGACGTCGTGGCCCGCATCCCGGACGCCATCGAGGAGGTGCTCTCCCATGTCGGCTGACTTCTCCACTCGCTGGGCCCAGGCCGCGGTCTCCTCGGCCGCCATCGCGCACAACGTCTCGGTCATCGCCGCCGCGGTGGCACCGGCACGGGTCTGGGCGGTCGTGAAGGCGAACGGCTACGGACACGGTGCCGTCGAGGTCGCGCGTGCCGCGCTCGCCGGCGGGGCCAACGGACTCTGCGTGGCGCTCATGGATGAGGGAGTGCAGTTGCGCCGCGCCGGCATCGGGGCACCGATCCTCGTGCTCAGCGAGCAACCCCCGGAGGTCTCCGAGTTCGTCGTCGGGTACGGCCTCACCCCCACCGTGTCGTCCACGCGTTCCGCCGCCGCCCTTGCGATGGCGGCGACGTCCGCACCCGCCCCGGTGCAGGTGCACATGAAGGTGGACACCGGGATGCACCGCACGGGCGTGTCGCCGCGCGAAGCGGTGGCCCTCGCCCAGTCGCTCTCCTCCATGGGCGCGATCGAACTCGGGGGCGTGTGGACGCACTTCGCCGTCGCCGACGACCCCGACCATCCCGCCAACGCCCGACAGCTCGGAGTGTTCCGCGGGGTCCTCGACGACCTGGCGGCCGCCGGCATCCGCCCGCCCCTCGTGCACGCGGCGAACTCGGCTGCGGCGTTGTCGCGACCGGAGGCCCGTTTCGACATGGTGCGCGTCGGCATCGCGATGTACGGGCTTTCCCCGGGCGCGGGCGTCGACCGGCTGTGTGACGACCTCGTTCCCGCCCTCATGTTCCGCGCGCGCGTCTCGGCCCTGCGTTGGATCGAGGCGGGGGAGGCCGTGTCGTACGGACTGCGCCGCCCCGTGGACGGCCCCACCCTCGTGGCCACCGTGCCGGTCGGGTACGCCGAC
This sequence comes from Actinomycetota bacterium, assembly GCA_039800125.1. Taxonomy (GTDB): domain Bacteria; phylum Actinomycetota; class Acidimicrobiia; order Acidimicrobiales; family Ilumatobacteraceae; genus UBA2093. The sequence goes on along the minus strand of JBDLRG010000184.1, from coordinate 7,997 downwards.
GGCGTGCCACGGCGTCTCGCCGAGACCGACGTCCATGTCCTCGTCAACGGCGTGCCCCGCCCCTTCGCGGGAACCGTGACGATGGACCAGATCATGCTCGACTGCGGTACCGACAGTTCGGTGAGCGTCGGGGACGAGGTCATGCTCATCGGACGCCAGGGCGCCGGGTCCGTGGGCGCCGACGACTGGGCGCGGGCGCTCGGAACGATCGGCTACGAGATCGTGTGCGGCATCTCCTCCCGGGTGCACAGGGCCCACCAATGATCCGTTGCGCCAGTGCGTCGCCGGCCGACACCGCCGCCCTTGCCGCCGCCCTCGCCCGCCTGGTGCGCCCGCGCGACGTCATCGTGCTCGCCGGCGAGATGGGTGCGGGCAAGACGGCCTTCACCGCCGGCCTCGCCGCGGCCCTCGGCGTGGCCGATGACGACCGTCCGACCTCGCCCACCTTCGCCCTCGTGCACGTCCACGAGAGCGGACGCATCCCGCTCCACCACGCCGACCTCCATCGACTGCACTCGCGTTCGGAGGTCGCCGACCTCGGACTGCGCGAGTCCGCCGACCTCGGGGCCGTGGTGGTCGTGGAGTGGGGCGACGTGGCCCTCGAAGTGCTCGGGGACTGTCTCGTCGTCACCCTCGAGCACGGGGACGACGAGGAATCGCGCACGGTCTCCTTCGATGCCGAGGGCCGTGCGTGGGATTCCCGCTGGGAGTTGCTGCGCACGGCGCTCGCGGGATGGACGTCGCGGTGATCCTCGCCATCGAGACCGCGGTGGAGTGCGTGAGCGTCGCTCTCGGCGACCACCGGGGCATGACGGCCCGGGCCGCGGCGGTCGGTGATCGGCGCCACGCCGAGACGCTCGCCCCGATGATCGAGTTCCTCCTCGCGCAGCTCGCCGCCACCCCGGCCGACCTCTCGGCCGTCGCCGTCGACGCCGGGCCGGGACTCTTCACCGGCATGAGGGTGGGAATCGCCACTGCCCAGGCGATGGCCTGGGCGCTCGAGATCCCCGTGGTTCCCCTGTGCAGCCTCGACATCCTCGCCCGTCGCGCACCCGAGGGTCACGACCTGGTGGCCACGGCCATCGACGCCCGTCGGTCGGAGATCTATTGGGCCCTGCACGCCCCCCGGCCGGACGGCACCCTCGTGCGACTCGCCGATCCGGTCACCGGTTCACCCGAGGAACTCGCCGGGATCCTCGCCGACCGGGCAGAGCCGGTGCTGTGCCTCGGCACGGGGATCGAGCGCCATCGTGAGGTCTTCTCCGGTCTCGCCTGGGCACGGATGGCCGCCCCGGCACTGCGTTTCCCCGATGCCGCCGACATGGTGGCGATGGCCGCCCCGGTCGTGGCCGCCGACGGGGGCACCGAACCCGGTGCGGTGACGCCGATCTACCTTCGGGCACCCGATGCCGAGATCCACTGGCAGACGCGGACGGGCTCCCGATGAGCCGCACGCACGACCATCCCGGCCTCGATCTCACCACCGAGGCCATGCGTCGTCGTCACCTGCGGCGCGTGCTCGAGATCGAGGAACAGGTGCATCCGCGCCCCTGGACGCACCGCACGTTCGTCGACGAGCTCGCCGGCATGCGCAGCGGCACCCGCTGGTACCTGGTGGCCTACGTCGGGGACGAGCTCGCCGGATACGGGGGCCTCATGTTCGCCGCCGACGACGCGCACGTGACGAACATCGCCGTCGACCCCGCGTGGCAGGGGCGTGGCGTCGCCACCGAGATCCTCCTCGACCTGGCCCTTCTCTGCCACGATCGGGGCAGTCGGGCCATGACCCTCGAGGTGCGCGCCTCGAACGAGGTGGCCCAGACCCTCTACCGCCGTTTCGGATTCGTGCCGGTGGGGGTGCGGGCCAAGTACTACGAGAACACCGAGGACGCCATCATCATGTGGGCCCACGGTGTCGACACCGACGACTACGCGCAGCGCCTCGCTCTGATCGCCGGGAGACGGTCGTGAGCAGCCCAGCCGTCGCCACCGAGTCGACGGTCGTGCTCGCCATCGAGACGAGCTGTGACGAGACCGCCGCCGCCGTCGTCATGGGCGGCACCGACGTGCTGAGCAGCGTCGTGTCGAGCCAGGTCGACATCCACGCCCGGTTCGGCGGGGTGGTGCCCGAGGTCGCGAGCCGCGCCCACATCGAGTCGCTCGTGCCCGTGGTGTCCGCGGCCGTCGAGCAGGCGGGCATCGATCGCACGCGCATCGATGTGGTGGCGGCCACGGCCGGTCCCGGCCTGATCGGCGCCCTCCTCGTCGGCGTCTCGGCGGCCAAGGGCCTCAGCCTCGCGTGGGACCGTCCCTTCGTCGGCGTGAACCACCTCGAGGCACATCTCTACGCAGGACTGCTCGACGATCCGTCGCTCGCATTCCCCCTCGTGGTCCTGCTCGTCTCGGGGGGTCACACGTTGATCGTGGAGATGCGCGGACACGGCGACTACCGCGTGCTGGGTCGCACCATCGACGACGCTGCCGGTGAGGCCTTCGACAAGGTGGCGCGCTGGCTCGACCTCGGGTATCCCGGCGGTCCCGCCATCGACCGCACCGCCCGTGCCGGTGACCGCTCGGCCATCGCCTTCCCGCGTGCGATGCTCCATGACGGTCTCGACGTCTCGTTCAGCGGTCTCAAGACCGCCGTGGTCAATCACGTGCGCCGTCATCCCGACGTGACGGCCGCCGACGTGGCGGCATCGTTCCAGGAGGCGGTCGTCGACGTCCTGTGCATCAAGACCCTGCGCGCCGCCGCCCAGGTGGGGGCGCGCGGCATCGTGCTGGGCGGGGGAGTGTCGGCCAATTCGCGCCTGCGCGAGGAGATGTCGGCGCGCGGTGCGGAGGCGGGCATCCCGGTGGCCCTTCCGAGCCGCGAGATGTGCACCGACAACGCCGCGATGATCGGTGCCGCGGCCTGGCATCGTCTCGCTGCCGACGGCCCCACCGGTCTCCGGTGCGGGGCCCACCCCAACCTCAAACTGTCGGCGGTTCCCCGGTGACCGCCACGTCCGGCACCGTCCCCGAGGTCGTCGGCACCCGCCCGGGACGTCTGCCCCTGCGTCTCGGGGAACGCGAGTTCCCCGTTCCGGTGGTCCTCGCCCCGATGGCCGGGGTGACGAACGCACCGTTCCGCACTCTGTGTCGCGAGGAGGGTCCGGGCCTCGTCTACGTGAGCGAGATGGTCATGGCCGCGGCCCTCGTGCACGGCAACGACCGCACCCGCCGCATGGTGGGATTCACCCCCGACGAGGACTTCCGCAGTCTGCAGATCTACGGCAGCGACCCCGACTTCGTCGGTCGGGCCGTGCGGGAACTGTGCCGGGGCGGTCTCGTCGACCACATCGACATGAACTTCGGCTGTCCCGCCACCAAGGTGACTCGCAAGGGAGGAGGCGCGGCGGTGCCCGTGAAGCGCAACCTCCTGCGCGCCATCATCCGGGCCGCCGTCACCGAGGCCGCGCCCCACGGCATCCCGGTCACCGCCAAGTTCCGCATCGGGCTCGACGACGACATCGTCACCTTCCTCGACACCGGCACGATCGCCGAGGAGGAGGGGGTCGCCGCCGTCGCCCTGCACGCCCGCACCGCCCGACAGCACTATGCCGGTGAGGCGCGCTGGGAAGCCATCGCAGAACTGAAGAACCGGGTGCGCACCATCCCCGTGCTCGGCAACGGCGACGTGTGGGAGGCCGCCGACGCGGTGCGCATGATGGAGGAGACCGGATGCGACGGTGTCGTGGTGGGCCGCGGATGTCTCGGCAAGCCGTGGCTGTTCCGCGACCTCGTGGCGGCCTTCACGGGTGCGCCCGTCCCGGGCCCGCCGGCCCTCGGCGAGGTGGCCGCGATGATGACGCGCCATGCCGAGCTCCTCTGCCGGCACATGGGCGACGAGGCGGGCATCCGCAATTTCCGCAAGCATGCAGGGTGGTACCTCACCGGCTACCCGGTGGGCACCGAGGCCCGCCGCCGGTTCTCGCTCGTGGCCTCGCTCGGGGAATTGGCGTCGCTGTGCGACGCGCTCGACCCCGGGGTGCGCCTCCCCGACTCGGCCCGGCGCCTGCCGCGGGGTCACACCAACGGGCCGATCACGGTCGTGCTGCCGGAGAACTACCTCGAGAACCGCGACGACATGACGGTGCCGGAGGACGGGGCGATTAGGATTCCGAGCGGTGGCTGAGAAGAAGACCGCACGGACCGCGACGACATCGATCGGTCGGAAGGCACCCAGGGTGGTGCTGGCATCGGGGTCCCCGCGTCGACGCGACCTGCTCACCCGGATCGGTGTCCGCCACCGGGCCGTCGCCCCCGACATCGACGAGACGCCCCGGCCCGGCGAGAAGGCCCGGGACTACGTGGTGCGCATGGCCGAGGAGAAGGCCGCGACGGTGGCGGCCGCCCATCCCGGCGTCGTCGTGATCGCCGCCGACACGGCCGTCGAGATCGACGGCCGCATCCTCGGACAACCGGCCGACGAGGAGGCCGCCCGCCGCATGCTCTCCTCGCTGAGCGATCGCACCCACAAGGTGCACACCGCCGTCGCCCGGGTGGCCCCCGACGGTTCCCGTTCCCTGCGCACCACCTCCGTGGTGCGTTTCCGCCCCCTCAACAAACACCTGCGCGAGTGGTATCTCGAGTCGGGGGAGTGGCAGGGCAAGGCCGGTGGCTATGCCATCCAGGGCCGGGGCGGCACGCTGGTCACCTCCGTGGAGGGCTCGTACTCGGCGGTGATCGGTCTGCCCCTGCGCGAGACCGCCGAACTCCTGGGCCTGGTGGCCCCCGGGTCCTCCCGAAAGGGCCGGTTGTCGTCGGCCCTCCGGCGTCTCTATCCTTGGCACTCGCACTCCTAGAGTGCCAACGCCCGGGCCGGTCCCGGGTGCCAGGAAAACAGGCCCGATCCATCGGAGGAACGACATGAAACTCAAGCCACTGGACGACCGCATCGTGGTCAAGCCGAGCGAGGCCGAGCAGACCACCGCATCGGGGCTCGTCATCCCCGACACCGCCAAGGAGAAGCCCCAGCAGGGCACCGTCCTCGCCGTCGGCCCCGGTCGCTGGAGCGACGACGAGGGCGAGCACTTCCCGCTCGACATCAAGGTGGGTGACGTGGTGCTGTACAGCAAGTACGGCGGCACCGAGGTGACCCACGGCGGGGAGGACCTCCTCATCCTCACCAGCCGCGACGTGCTCGCGGTCGTCGAGAAGTAGGAACGACATGCCCAAGCAGCTCAAGTTCCACGACGAGGCCCGTCGCGCCCTCGAGGCCGGCGTCAACAAGCTCGCCGACACCGTCAAGGTGACGCTCGGGCCCAAGGGTCGCAACGTCGTGCTCGACAAGAAGTTCGGCGCGCCGACCATCACCAATGACGGTGTGTCCATCGCCAAGGAGGTCGAGCTCGACGACCCCTTCGAGAACATGGGTGCGCAGCTGGTGAAGGAGGTCGCCACCAAGACGAACGACGTCGCCGGCGACGGAACCACCACCGCCACCGTGCTGGCCCAGGCCATCGTCCAGCAGGGCATGCGCAACGTGGCCGCAGGTGCCAACCCGATGGGTCTCAAGCGGGGCATCGAGAAGGCCGTCGCGGCCGTCGTCGAGTCCCTCAAGTCCCAGGCCAAGGAAGTGGACGACAAGGGCGACATCGCCAGCGTCGCCACCATCTCCGCCGCCGACGCGGGCATCGGCCAGGTCATCGCCGACGCCATCGACAAGGTGGGCAAGGACGGCGTGGTCACGGTCGAGGAATCGAACACCTTCGGGATCGAGCTCGACTTCACGGAGGGAATGCAGTTCGACAAGGGCTACCTCTCGCCGTACTTCGTCACCGACGCCGAGCGCCAGGAGGCCGTGATCGAGGACCCCTACATCCTCTACCACTCGGCCAAGATCGCCTCGGTGCAGTCGCTCCTTCCCGCGCTCGAGGCCGTCATGAAGGCCGGGCGTCCGCTCGTCATCATCGCCGAGGACGTCGAGGGCGAGGCCCTCGCCACCCTCGTGGTGAACAAGATCCGCGGCACGTTCAACTCGACCGCGGTGAAGGCACCCGGATTCGGCGACCGTCGCAAGGCGATGCTGCAGGACATGGCCATCCTCACGGGTGGTCAGGTCATCAGCGAGGAGGTCGGACTCAAGCTCGAGAACGTCACCCTCGACCTGCTCGGTCGCGCCAAGCGCATCATCATCACCAAGGACACCACCACGATCGTGGATGGTGCCGGTGAGAAGGCCGACGTGACGGCCCGCATCTCCCAGATCAAGACCGAGATCGACAACACCGACTCGGACTGGGACCGCGAGAAGCTCCAGGAGCGCCTCGCCAAGCTGGCGGGAGGTGTCGCGGTCATCCGCGTCGGCGCCGCCACCGAGGTGGAGCTCAAGGAGAAGAAGCACCGCATCGAGGACGCCGTCTCGGCCACCCGGGCGGCCATCGAGGAGGGCGTCGTCGCCGGCGGCGGCACCGCTCTCCTGCGCAGCCGACCCTCGGTGCTCAAGGTCGTCGAGTCGCTCACGGGCGACGAGGCCACCGGTGCGCGCACCGTCTACGACGCGCTCGTGGCGCCCGCCCGCCACATCGCCGACAACGCCGGTCTCGAGGGATCGGTCGTCGTGCAGAAGGTGGAGGCAGAGAAGGGTTCCATGGGCTTCAACGCGGCCACCGGCGAGTACGTCGACCTGGTGTCGAAGGGCATCATCGACCCCGCCAAGGTGACCCGCGCCGCCCTGCAGAACGCGGCCTCCATCGCCGCCCTCGTGCTCACCACCGAGTGCCTCGTGGCCGACAAGCCCGAGAAGAATCCCGCGCCCATGGGCGGGGGAGGCATGCCCGGTGGAATGGGGATGATGTAGGACGGTCGACCCGTTGGACGGGGATCTCGATGCCGAGTTCCAGTACTCACCTTCCCGGTGGGCGCTGAGACCGCTGGCGGAGCACCTCGACCGCTACCGACAATTGAGCGCGCGCCACGTCGGCGCGGACCTGACGAGGAGGGGGAGACCCCTCCTCGTCTACGTTCACGGTGGTTATTGGCAGGAACTGTCGGCGGCCGACTCGCTCTTCATGGTCGACGACGCGCTCGCCGCCGGCATGGGTGTGCACGCCGTGGAGTACCGCCTCGCCCCGGCGGCCACGGTCGCCGACATCGTCGAGGAATGCGTGCGCGAGGTCGTGACCGTCATCGCGCGGGTGGCGCCGAGCCGGACCGTCCTCGCGGGGTCGAGTGCCGGGGCCCATCTCGCCGCCATGGTGCGGGCCGATCCACGCGTGGCCGGCCTTCTCGATGCCACGGTGCTGTTGAGCGGCATCTACGACCTCCGTCCCCTCGTGGGCACCTCGGTCAACGACGCTCTCGGTCTCGACGATGCCGCCGCCGCGGCACTGAGCCCCGCACTGCTGCCCGTCGTGGTGGGCGCCGACGACGTGCTGTGCGCGGTGGCCGAGCACGAATCCGATGAGTTCATCCGCCAGAACCGCGAATACTCGGCCCGGCTCGCCGCGGCCGGGTCCCGGGTGACCACGATGGTCGTGCCCGGGCGCGACCACTTCGACCTGCCCCTCGACCTCGTGCGTCCGGGCACGACGGTGGGAGACTGGGTGCTCACCCGCGCGACGGAAGGAACTCCATGAGGATCGACGAGGCACGCGACAGGGCCCGGGAACTCGACGGTGCGGACCCCCTCGCCGACCGCCGCGGACTGTTCGACATCCCCGAGGGGACGCTGTACTTCGACGGCAATTCCCTCGGTCCCCTCACCCACCGGTCGCGCGAGACCCTCACCCGGGCACTCGAGCACGAGTGGCGGGTGCGACTCATCAGGTCCTGGAACGAGGACTGGCTCGCCATGCCGGCCCGCATCGGTGACGCCATCGCCCCGCTCATCGGGGCGGCGCCGGGCACCGTCATCGTGTGCGACAACACCTCGATCAATCTGCAGAAGGCCCTGTCGGCCGCCGTGACCCTGCGCCCGGGACGGCGCACGATCGTCGTGGACGTCGACACTT
>JBDLRG010000183.1:0-5871 GCA_039800125.1 Actinomycetota bacterium | reverse complement strand
GCGTCGTCGACCACCACCAGCCGATGGTCGCGCTCGACCCGCACCGCGGTTCCCTCGAGCGCGGACCCATCGGGCAATTCGGCGCGCACCGCGGCACCGAGGGTGGCGAGCGAGCCGACGTACTCGGCGTGCAGGTCGGTGGGATCGAGAGCGAGTCGATCGTCGATGCGCGGGAGCATCGCCTCGCAGAATGCAGCCGGCGAGAGTGCCCGGGTCCACCCGGCCGCCGACAGCGACGTCGCCTCCGGGGGCGCCCATCCGAGGTTCAGACCGAGTCCCACGACGAGATGTTCGACGCCCCCGCCCGGCAACGCGCCGCCGGCCTGGGCGAGGATGCCCGCCACCTTGCGCCCGGCGACGAGCAGGTCGTTGGGCCATTTCAGGTCGAGCGCCACGCCGCACTCCGACCCGGCCGTGTCGCGCGCCGCGAGGGCCACGGCGAGCACGTGTTCGTGCGCCGGTCGGACGAGGGGACGGAACAACATCGACACGAGCAGGTTCGTCGCCGGGGGCGCCTCCCAGCGCCGGTCGAGGCGACCACGCCCGGCCGTCTGATGGTCGGCCCTCAGCACGGTGCGGTCCGGGGCCCCCGACCGGGCGGCCTCGAGCAGGTCGGCGTTCGTGCTGCCGGTCTCGGCCACGTGACCGATGCGCCATGTTCCGCCCGTATTCGCATTTCCGTGCTCCATCAGGCCAAGATTGCCATCTGTGCTGAAGAAGATCCTCATCGCCAACCGTGGAGAGATCGCCGTGCGCGTCATCCGCGCCGCCCGCGAAATGGGCATCGCCACCGTGGCGGTGTACTCCGAACTCGACCGGGGGGCCCTCCACGTCCGACTCGCCGACGAGGCCTACGCCCTCGGCGGACAGACCGCCGCGGAGAGCTATCTCAACACCGAGGCCATCCTCGACGCCATCCGACGCAGCGGAGCCGACGGCGTCCACCCGGGCTACGGCTTCTTCAGCGAGAATGCCGACTTCGCCCGGGCCATCACCGAGATGGGCGTGGCCTTCATCGGACCTCCTCCCGCCGCCATCGACGAGATGGGCGACAAGGTGTCGAGCCGCAAGGCCGCCCTGCGGGGTGGCGCCCCGATCGTTCCCGGCACGACCGAGTTCGTCCACTCCGCCGAGGAGATCACGGCCTTCGGTGCCGAGAACGGCTGGCCCGTGGCCATCAAGGCGGCCTTCGGCGGCGGCGGTCGCGGCATGAAGGTCGTGCATTCCGCCGACGAGGTCGCCGAGGCGATGGAGTCGGCGCAGAGGGAGGCGCGCAACTTCTTCGGACGCGACGAGATCTACGTCGAGCGTTACCTCACCTGGCCGCGACACATCGAGGTGCAGCTCGTGGGCGACACCCACGGCAACGTCGTGTGGGTCTCGACCCGCGACTGCTCGGCGCAGCGTCGTCACCAGAAGCTCGTCGAGGAGGCGCCGGCGCCGGCGCTGCCGCCCGGTGTCGAGGAGGCCATGGGCGAGGCGGCCGTGAAGGCCGCGCGGGCCGTCGGCTACTACAACGCGGGAACGGTCGAGTTCATCTACCAGGACGGCGAGTTCTTCTTCCTCGAGATGAACACGCGCCTGCAGGTCGAGCACCCGGTCTCCGAGGTCATCACGGGCATCGACCTCGTGGAGTGGCAGATCCGCGTGGCCTCGGGCGAGAAGCTGCCGATGACCCAGGACGAGGTGCTCGCGGCGCGGCGCGGTCACGCCATCGAGATCCGCATCAACGCCGAGAACCCCGCGGGCGGACGCTTCCTCCCCTCGCCCGGTCCGATCACCAAGCTCGTGACCCCGGACGGCTTCGGGGTGCGTTTCGACGGCGGCTACGAGAGCGGCGATTCGATCAGCCAGTACTACGACAACCTCGTGGGCAAGTTGATCGTGTGGGGCCGCGACCGCGAGACCGCCATCGCCCGCACCCTGCGCGCATTGCGTGAGACGGTCATCGAGGGCATCGCCACGACGATCCCGGCCGACATCGCCATCCTCGAGCACCCCGACTTCGCCGCCTGCACCCACTCCACGAAATGGGTCGAGGAGCGCCTCGACCTGTCGGGCATCGACTCCGCGCCGGTGGCGGCGCCCGAACAGGACGACGAACCTCTGGTGCGGCGCAGCACCGTCGTCGAGGTGAACGGTCGCCGATTCGACGTGACGATGTGGGTGCCCGAGTCCGCGGGGACCGCCGTCGCCCGTCCGAAGAAGAAGGCCGCCCGCGCCGGCGGATCGGGCTCCTCCGGCGGTGCCGGCGGGGGCAGCGGCCAGGTCAGCGTGCCCATGCAGGGCACCATCGTCAAGGTTCTCGTCGAGGTCGGCCAGCAGGTCGAGGCCGGTCAGAGCGTCGTCGTCCTCGAGGCGATGAAGATGGAGAACCAGATCGAGGCCGACAAGAGCGGGACTGTCTCGGCCGTCAACGTGTCGCCCGGCGACACGGTCGGCTCGGGAGACGTCGTCGTCGTCATCTCCTGATCCCGACCGACTTCCGCGTGGTGCGCCGACCCGGTGGGGTCCGCACGCGGCGCGGTCACTCGGCGGCTTCGGAGAGGGATTCGGCCAGTGACGGGTGCACGAGCAGGCTGTCGAGCAGGTCGGACACCCTGAGGTGCGCCGTCACGGCGAGAGCCACCACGCTCACGAGCTCCGCGGCATGGCGCCCGACCACGGTGCCTCCGAGCACGACGCCGGTGTTCGGGTCGGAGATGAGCTTGACGAATCCGTGCGGGTCGTTGTGGATGAGCGCCTTGGCGGACGACGAGAACGGCACCTTCGTCACGCGGATCTTGCGCCCCGACGAGAAGGCGTCGGCCTCGGCCAGTCCGACGTCGGCGATCTCGGGCTGGGTGAAGATGGCCGACGCCGCCTTGTCGTAGTCGACCTCGCGGCTGTCCGGACGGGCCACGCCCATCACGTACTCGGCGATCTTGCGCCCCTGCATGCTCGCCACCGACGACAGCGGCAGTCGGCCGCTCACGTCGCCCGCGGCGTAGATGTGGGGAAGGTTCGTGCGGCAGCGTGCATCGATGGCGATGTACCCGCGCGCATCCAACGCCACGCCCGCCGCGTCGAGGCCGAGTCCCTCCACGTTGGGCTCCGACCCGATGGCGAGCACGGAATGGGTGGCGCGCACCTGACGGCCGTCGTCGCACTGCACGAGCACGCCGTCGCCCTCGCGGGTGACCGCCGTGGCGCGCGCCCCCTTGAGCAGCTTCACCCCGGAGGCGAGGAACCTGTCCTCGAGTGCCGCGGCCGCCTCGGCGTCCTTGCCGGGCAGCACCTGTTGGCGACTCACCACGAGGGTGACCGCGGCGCCGAAAGAGGCGAACATGTGGACGAACTCGACTCCGGTCACGCCCGAGCCGACCACCACGACGCTCTCGGGGAACACCCTCGGCGGATAGCAGTCGCGGGTCGTGAGGATGCGATCCCCGTCGGGCACGACCCAGGCGGGAATGCGGGGCCGCGATCCGGTGGCGATGACGAAGGCGTCCCCGCCGAGCCGAGTCGTTCCCCCGCTCCCCGTCACCTCCACCTCGTGGCTGCCGGTGAACCGGGCATCGCCCATGACGATGTTCACGCCCTGGCTCTCGAGGAGCCGTGTCGTGGAATCACGCATGTTGCCCACGATCCCCTGGATGCGTCCGGCCAGGGTGTCGACGTCGAAGACGGGCCGGTCGTTGTCGATGCCCATCCCCTCGAAGCGTTTCGTCGCACTCATCGCGCCGCCCGTGGCGATCATCGCCTTCGAGGGGATGCAATCGAGCAGGTGGGCGGCACCCCCGACGATCTCGCGCTCGACCATGGTGACGTCCGCCCCGAGGCGGGCTGCCCACGACGCCGCCGCGTTGCCTCCGGGGCCGCCGCCGATGATGACGAGTTTCGTGGTCACCGCGTCAGGTTACCCAGCCCCTCGCTCGGGAACCGGGGAGCGTTCACGGCGACGGGTCGTTCCCTCCGTCGCCGGGCTCCTCGATCGGCGGTGGATCGCCCGGGAAGACGGGGCGTTCGGTCTCGGGGACCGGCACGAGGTTCGGGCAGTAGCGCGACGGATACCCCATGAGGTCGCGCCTGCCCCCCGCCCACTCGAAGTGCATGCCGTCGGGGCGCAGGAAGTTGCCGCCCCAGGCGAATCCCCACCTGCGCATGATGCGCACCACGTCGCAATCGAGGACGGGCACCTTCCCCTGCGCGTTCGACACGGTGTTCACGTCGAAGGCGATGCCCCACGCGTGCCGCGAGGGAGTGCCGTAGGCACCCTGGAAGCGGGCATAACGGGCGACGAAGCACCCTCCGTACCTGTTCGAGTTCACGACGTCGATGCGGGAGGCGAGGCCGGCGGCGGCGATCTCGGTGAGCGCCGACTGGATGGCGCCGACCACGCGGGTGTGGCAGTGATGGCGGAGTGCCACGCCCGTGTAGGCCACCCGCACCAGTCGGTTCATGTAGGCGGGAACCACGGAGATGCGCGTGCTCGACGGGGCCGTGTACATGAGCTGCCCGAACCGCGCGGCCACCTCGGAGGCGCCGAGGACGTCATCGGGATCGGGGGGATCCCACGAGCGACGCAACCGGTACTCGGTGCCGATGATGACGCCGCGGGCGCGCAGAGCCTCCTCCACCGACTCGGGGGTGACGATGCCCGCGATCACCACGTGCGAGATGGACAGAGCCCCGAAGCGCGGCTCCGACACGTGGACGGGGATGAGCAGGTCGCGTCCCTCGACGAGACGCTGGTCGACGATGGCCCCCACCCGCACCGACCGAACACGATTCCGACGGTCCCGCAACTCGAGCCAATCACCGACCCGGATTCCTCGACGAGACGCTGTCACCACCCCCACGGCCACCGCGCCCGGGAGGAGCGCGTCGTGCAGTGCCTGACCGCCGACGGCGCGGATGTACCACCGCGACACGACCGTGGCCGCCATGGGGATGCGAGCGCGGCCCGGTGCCGACCACACGATGCGACCCCCGCGCCGGTGGGCCGTCATGGGCAGGGTCGGCGAAGAGACGCGGTATCCGGACGCACCCGCGGTCGCGGCCGCGCCGGCGATGGCCGTGGCCTGCCACGGCATCAGGGACCCTCGGGCGTGGACGATCATCGTGTGCTGGCTCGCCGCGACGACCGCCGGGGCCATCGCCCCGGCCGTCGCCGGAGCCGGGAACACCCCGGCCGACGCCGCACAGGACACGAGAAGCAGGGCCACGGCTCTGCGAGTGCGGATGCGAGAGGCCACCGCCCGACCCTAGGGCGTCGGCCGCGGACGGTGCCGTGAAAGGAGGTGGGGCCGGGGACTCGCTCCACCACTACCGTGGGGGAACCGTGAGCGAGAACGACACACACGACGACGCGCTCGACGACGAGGCGGCCGGTGGCCTCGAGTCCGAGCGGACTCGTCGCACCGCCCTCCTCGCCGCGGAACTCGGGGCGGGACGCGACCCGTGGCCGCACCGCTTCGACCGCACCCGCACCCTCGCCGAGATCCGTGCCGCCCACGACGGGATGGCGCCCGGCACCGAGACCGATGTCCGGGACGCGGTCGCCGGTCGCATCATGCTCAAGCGTGATCAGGGAAAGCTCGTGTTCCTCAGCATCCAGGACCGCGACGACGTCCTGCAGCTGTTCGTGTCGCGCTCCGAAGTCGGTGACGACACGTTCGGCTTCGTGACCCGGCTCGACCTCGGCGACTGGGTCGGCGCCGAGGGCACCGTCATGACCACGCGCAAGGGCGAGCTGTCCCTCAAGGTGAACGTCGTGCGCCTCCTCGCCAAGTCGCTCAGACCGATGCCCGACAAGTGGCACGGCCTCGTCGACACCGACACCCGCTACCGCCAGCGCTACGCAGACCTCATCGTCAACGCCGACGCCCG
>JBDLRG010000182.1:0-4434 GCA_039800125.1 Actinomycetota bacterium | reverse complement strand
GACATGCAGCTGTACCTGCGCATCGCGCTCGAGCTGCACCTCAAGCGCCTCATCGTCGGGGGCATGGAGCGCGTGTACGAGATCGGTCGCGTGTTCCGCAACGAGGGCATCTCCACCCGGCACAACCCCGAGTTCACGATGATGGAGCTGTACCAGGCCTTCGCCGACTACACCGAAATGATGGAGATCACCGAGCGTCTGGTGGTCGCAGCGGCGGTGGACTCCATCGGGACCCCTGTCGTGAGGATCGACGGAGCGGACGTCGACCTGTCGAAGCCGTGGCGCCGCGTCGCCATGGTCGACCTCGTCTCCGAGGCCGCCGGGACCCGCGTCCACCCCGGCATGCCCCGCGATGACCTCGCCCGCCTCGCCTCGGAACGCGGCGTGAAGATCGAGCCCGGCCAGGGGCCCGGCAGGATCGTCGAGGAGATGTTCGAGGCCCTCTGCGAGGACTCCCTGCGCGAGCCCACCTTCGTCACGGGACACCCGGTGGAGACGAGCCCGTTGGCCCGCACGCGCACCGACGATCCCCTCCTCACCGAGAGGTTCGAGTTGTTCGTCGGAGGCCGCGAGGTGGCCAACGGCTACTCGGAGCTCAACGACCCGGCCGAGCAGCGCGCGCGCTTCGAGGAGGAGCAGCGCGCCAAGGAGGCGGGGAACCTCGAGGCCGGCACGGTCGACGAGGACTATCTGCGCGCGCTCGAGTACGGCATGCCCCCGACCGGTGGCCTGGGCATCGGCATCGACCGCCTCGCCATGCTCATCGGCGGCGCCCAGTCGATCCGCGACGTCATCCTCTTCCCCACCCTGCGGCCGGAGGCCGACACATGAGCAGCACCGCCTGGGGTACCGGTCTCGCCACGATGTCGTCGGCGGGGACGGTGCTCGACGTCCGCTTCCGCGGACTCGGTCTCGGTTCGACCCCCACCGAGACGCCGTCGATCGAGCCACTCCGACCCGACGATCCCGAACGTGGCGTGGGCTTCGTCGCCGTCACGCTCGAGGTCGATCTCGACGCGCCCCCCACCGATGCGACCGACGCGTGGCTGAGACTGCACCTTCTCTCCCATCGCTTCGTGCGACCGCGGACGGCGAGTCTCGACGGCGTGTTCGGCCTGCTCGCCAACGTCGCCTGGACCTCCCGGGGTCCCGTGGCCGTGGACACCGTCGAGAGCGTCGCGTGGAACCTCGCCCGCCGTGGCGAGCACCTCGTCGTGCACGGGGTGGACAAGTTCCCGCGCATGACCGACTACGTGGTGCCATCCGGCGTGCGCATCGCCGACGCCGGACGCGTGAGACTCGGCGCCCATCTCGCACCGGGCACCACCGTCATGCACGAGGGATTCTGCAACTTCAATGCCGGCACGCTCGGCGCCTCGATGGTGGAGGGCCGCATCTCGGCCGGCGTCATCATCGGCGACGGCACCGACATCGGCGGTGGTGCCTCGATCATGGGAACGCTCTCGGGGGGCGGCAAGGAGGTCGTGACCGTGGGCGAGCGATGCCTGCTGGGGGCCAACTCCGGTATCGGCATCAGTCTCGGCGACGACTGCATCGTGGAGGCGGGGCTCTACGTCACCGCCGGCACCGTCGTGCGCGATCCCTCGGGCACGACGGTCAAGGCCCTGCACCTCTCGGGACAGAACGGCCTTCTCTTCCGTCGCAACTCGCTCACCGGGGCTGTCGAGGCCATCGCCCGATCGGGATCGTGGGGCGGGTTGAACCAGGACCTGCACACCAACTGATGTCTCCCGACGCGCTCGACGCGCTCATCCACCGACGCACGAGCTCGATGACCATCGACCGGGACGCACCGGTGGAGCGGTCGATCATCGAGCGGATCGCCCGGGCGGCCCAGGCCGCACCGAACCACCGCACGACCCGCCCGCTGCGCGTCGCCGTCCTGCGGGGTGCGGCTCGACTCGACTTCGGCGCATCGGTGGCGGCCGTCATGGAGGCCCGGGGCGAGGACGCGGCGAAGGTGGACAAGACGCGCACCAAGTACGGTCGCGCGCCCGTGGTGCTCGCGGTCGCCTCCGCCCCCGGAGGGAGCGCACTCGAGACCGCGGAGAACGCCTACGCCGTCGCCGCCGGCATCCAGAACATGCTCCTCATGATCGAGGCATTCGGCCTCACGGCCCTGTGGAGCACGCCGGCCACCGGTGCCGAGGCGGAGATGAACGCCTTCTGCGGCTTCCCCGAGGGATCCACCGTGATCGGTCTCGTCTATCTCGGGCACGGGACCAGGGACACACCCCCGAAGGACCGGCCCGAACCGATCGTGAACTGGCTCGACTGAGCGCAGTCGTCCGGCGTCAGTGTCCGGGCTGGTGGACCCCGAACACGTCGCGCAGGGCGTCGCTGACCTCACCGAGTGTCGCCCCCACGAGGAGTGCCTGCTTCATCGGCACGAGGAGATTGGACGTTCCCCGCGCCGTGTCGCGCACCGCCTCGAGGGACGCCGCGACGGCCGTTGCGTCACGGGCCTCCTTGTAGGCGCGCAGGCGCGCCAGCTGCCCCACCGCGAGGCTCGGGTCGATGGGGAACACGTTCGGCTCCGGCTCGCTCTCGACCGTGAACCGGTTGACGCCGACGATGACGCGCTCGTCGTCGTCGATCGACTTCGTGTAGTCGTAGGCGCTCTCGCCGATCTCGTCCATCTGGAATCCGGCCTCGAT
The DNA here is from genome assembly GCA_039800125.1 of Actinomycetota bacterium. Classification (GTDB taxonomy): domain Bacteria; phylum Actinomycetota; class Acidimicrobiia; order Acidimicrobiales; family Ilumatobacteraceae; genus UBA2093. The sequence continues at coordinate 1,756 of JBDLRG010000182.1, read as the reverse complement.
GGCCTCCACCGCGCCGCCCATGGCGTCGATCCGCTCGATGTACTCCCATGCCAGTCGCTCCACCTCGTCGGTGAGCGACTCGACGAAGTACGAGCCGGCGAGGGGGTCCGGGGTGTCGGCCACGCCGCTCTCCCAGCCGATGATCTGCTGGGTGCGCAGGGCGATGCGGGCCGCCTCCTCGGTGGGGAGGCCGAGCGCCTCGTCGTAGCCGTTGGTGTGCAGGCTCTGGGTTCCGCCGAGCACGGCGGCGAGCGACTGCACGGCCACCCGCACGACGTTGTTGAGGGGTTGCTGGGCGGTGAGGGTGCTCCCGCCCGTCTGGGTGTGGAAGCGCAGAAGGGCGCTGGCCTCCTTCTTGGCCCCGAAGCGCTCGGTCATGATGCGGTGCCACATGCGGCGGCTCGCGCGGAACTTGGCCACCTCCTCGAAGAAGTTGTTGTGTCCGTTCCAGAAGAACGAGAGGCGCGGGGCGAAATCGTCCACGTCGAGCCCGGCATCCACCGCGGCCTGGACGTAGGCGATGGCGTTCGCGAGCGTGAAGGCGATCTCCTGCACAGCGGTGCTCCCGGCCTCGCGGATGTGGTACCCCGAGATCGAGATGGTGTTCCACTTGGGGATGTTCTCGGAGCAGTAGGCGAAGATGTCGGTGACGATCCGCATCGACGGCCGGGGCGGGTACACGTACGTGCCGCGGGCGATGTACTCCTTGAGGAGGTCGTTCTGGATCGTGCCGCTGATCGCGGACGCCGGCACCCCCTGTTCCTCGGCCACGATCTGGTACATCAGCAGAAGGATGGCCGCCGTGGAGTTGATCGTCATCGACGTCGACACCTTGTCGAGGGGCAGGTCCTTGAGCAGCTGGCGCATGTCGTCGAGGGAGCTGATGGCGACGCCCACCTTGCCCACCTCGCCCTCGGCACGTGGATGGTCCGAGTCGTAGCCCATCTGGGTGGGCAGGTCGAAGGCGCAGGACAACCCCGTCTGACCGGCCTCGAGGAGGAACTTGAAGCGCTGGTTCGTCGCCTCGGCCGACCCGAAGCCGGCGTACTGGCGCATGGTCCACAGTCGTCCGCGGTACATGGTCGGGTACACACCGCGCGTGTAGGGCGCCGTCCCCGGCTCGCCCAGGCGCTCCGCGGGGTCCCACCCCGTCAGCGACTCCGCCGTGTAGAGAGGTGCGATCTCGATTCCCGAGTCGGTGCGCTTCGCGTCGTCAGCCATGGGCCAAGGCTACGAGGCGGTGCCCCCGCCGCCCCAGCCCGCCGACGGACCGGTCAACGGCAGGCGACCAGGCTGATCTCGACGCGCCACTCGGGTCGTGCGAGAGCGGGCACCGTCACGAGCGTGCTCGCCGCGCGGTGCCCGGCGAACACTTCGTCGCGCACCGCCATGACCGCGGCAAGGTCGTCGGCGAGTGCAGGTCCCGCCACCACGTAGGTGACGATGCTCGCCACGTCGACGAAGCTCATCTCCGCCTCGGCGAGGAGGAGACCCAGATTGCGCCAGACCGCGCGTGCCTGTTCCCCGATGTCCCCCGGGACCGTGCCGTCGGGAGCGATGGGCACCACCCCGGAGGTCCGCAGCGTGCGCGATGTGTCGGACGAGAGCGTGGCGTGGGCGTACCGAGCGGCGGGTGGCGCCATGCCGGGCGGGGCTATCTCGCTGATTCCCATGCCCCTCATCCTGCCCTAAGGTGACACCATGACCGTCACTCCCGATGCACCGTCGACCACCGTCCCGTCCATCGACGGGATCC
>JBDLRG010000181.1:0-6423 GCA_039800125.1 Actinomycetota bacterium | reverse complement strand
GATGGAACTCATCGCCCGTCATCCCGACGTCCATGCGATCATCTATCTCGGCATCGGAATCCAGTCGAACCAAGCCCGCCTCATGCGGGAAGGTCGCTTCTATCCGGGCGACGGACTGGAGCGCATCGTCGAATACCACGAGCGGCAGGACGCGCGGTTCGCCCTCGCAGCCGACGAGCTCAGTCGCGCCACCGGGAAGCCGATACTGGTGGCCACCGAGCTCGCCGTGGCCGACCCCGACAATGCCGGACCTGCCACGGTCCGCTCGACCGGTCGGCTCTGCTATCCGAGCGGCAACAGGGCCGTGACGGCACTCGGACATCTGCTGCGGAGGGCGGTGCACGTTGGTGCAGCGAGCCTCTGAACCGATCCACTCGCGATCGGCGGCTCGTCGGGCCGCGAATCCCTCCCTCGTCGTCGCACTGGCCGGACTGGTCGGCGGAATGGTCTTCGGGGGCGGATACCTCGTGACCGATGCCCTGGCCGGGCGGGTCGTTCCGGTTGCCGAGGCGGTCATGCCCGCGTCGCCTGCGGTGCCGGTGCTGTCGGCGCGACGCACCCCTACTGTCCTGTCCACCCTCACCCGTACCGGCAGGTTCTCACGGGCGGCTGCGCGCTTCGCCGAACGCGTTCCCTCCGGCGGATGTGCCGTCGTGGAATGGAAGGGTCTCGAACCGGTGGCGCTCACCCCCGACGCGGCCGTCACCCCGGCGTCCACGAACAAGATCGTCACCGCGGCCGTGGCACTCGACGTGCTCGGTGCCGACAGGACGTTCGAGACCGTCGTCCACGGTGACGTGGACGCGTCCGGATCGGCGTCGGCCCTGTATCTCGTCGGAGGCGGTGATCCGTTGTTGGTTCGGTCCGGATATCCGCCTTCCGAGAAATATCCGACCATCAACGGCACATCCATGGAGGATCTCGTGGCCGCACTCGCGGCCGCGGGATTGCGCTCGGTGCGCGGGCCGATCGTGGCGGTCGACGACCGCTATGACACGGAGAGATACGTGTCCTCCTGGCCCGCCACGTTCCACAAGGTGGAGGCTGGGCCGATCGGCGCCCTGCTCGTCAATGATGGTCTCGTCACGGGCGAGTCGGCGCGACGGGACGATCCCGGAGTGGCCGCGGCGACGGAACTGGAACGAATGCTCGGGGCGCGGGGCATACCCGTCACGGGTGCACCCGTGCGGGGTGCACTCCCCGGCGGTGTGCCGGCCGTCGCGTCGGTGCGATCGGCACCGCTGACGGCGGTCGTGCAGGAGATGCTCGTGAACAGCGACAACAACACCGCCGAGATGTTGCTCAAGGAGATGGGACGGGAGCGCAAAGGTCAGGGAACCACGGCAGCCGGCGCGGCGGTGGTGCGCGAGGTCGTGGACGGCTGGGGCCTGGCCGACGGTCTCGTCGTGGTGGACGGGTCGGGGCTTTCCTCGGCCAACAAGTCGACGTGCCGCACTCTCGTGGGATTGTTGCAACGTCTCGAGGAGGTACTGCCTGGCCTCCTCGCCGTGGCCGGGCGCACGGGGACCCTGCGTGACTTCTTCGACGGTGAGCCGGTGGAAGGTCGCCTCGTCGGCAAGACCGGAACCCTCACCGGTGTCAAGGCCCTGGCCGGTTACCTTCCCGTCGAGGGCGACGAACCCGTGGTCTTCGCCCTGCTCATGTCGCGCGCCGGGATCAGTCAACCCTCTGCGTTCACGCCGATCTGGAACGCGCTCGGCGACGCCCTCGATGCCGCATCCGCGGCTCCTGCAGCCGAACAACTCGCCCCTTGACCCGACGGGGATCGCCCGTAGAGTGGGAGCCCCATGGCACACGGAAAAGACACCACGTCGGAGGACGGTCGCCGCGATCCCGTCACCGACCTCGTCGACGGGGTGAAGGCCTATGCCCTTCAGGAGACGGTGGGTCCGGTGCGTGGTGCGGGTCGGTGGGTCGCCGTGGGAACGCTCGGAGCGCTCGCGCTCGGCATGGCCGTGGTCTTCTTCGCGCTCGCCGTTCTGCGCATGGTCCAGGATCTCGGCGGCGCCTCCCTCGATGGCGGGTGGTCGTTCGTGCCCTACCTGTTGACCCTCATCGTGCTGGCCGCCGTCACCGCGGTGACCTTCTCCCGCGTCTCACGACCCAGCCTGCAGAGGGGAGAGTGACCGTGGCCGAGACGCCGAGAATCACACGTGACGAGCTTGAGCAGAGGTTCCGGGCATTGCAGGACGACCTGCGGGGCAAGGCGTCGGATCGCAAGGACCGCATCGTGGCGATCGCGGCAGGTGCCGCCGTTGCGGTGGCGGTCGTGTCGTATCTGCTCGGCCGCCGCAGCGGACGTCGTCGCGGATCCCGCGTCGAGATCCGCAGGTTCTGAGCCCGTGATCCTGCGAGCGATCGGGGGCCGGATCCTGCGGCGTTGGAATCCCGCGTCACGGGGAACGCGCGCGCTGATGGCATGGACGCTCGCCCGGTGGGCATGGAACAGATGGAACGCACCGCGCACGACGGTCCTCGACCACCGTGGATCGAGCGTGGTCGAGGTGACCTCGCACCGGGACAGACGGCGCGCCGCCGCGAAGGTGCGGCGATGAGCGGCCCCTTCACGGCGGGGGAGAAGGCGCTCTTCATCGACGGCAAGAAGCGCCGATATCTCGTGACGCTGGACGCCGAAGGCGAATTCCACAGTCACGCAGGATTCGTGCCGCACACCGATGTCATCGGAGGAGAGCCGGGTCGCGTCCTCGAATCGACCAAAGGTGCCCGTTACACGGTGGTGCGCCCGACGCTCGAGGACTTCGTCGTCGAGATGCCCAGGGGTGCTCAGGTCATCTATCCGAAAGACCTCGCGCCGATCTGCATGCTGGGCGACATCCATCCGGGGGTACGGGTCTTCGAGACCGGTGTCGGCTCGGGCGCCCTGTCGATGACGATGCTGCGTTGGGGCGCGCGGGTGACCGGCATCGAGCTCCGCGAGGATTTCCGCAACAGGGCGGTGGCGAATGTGAGGTCGTTCCTGGGTGCGGAAGCACTGGAACGCTTCCAGGTGTCGCTCGGCGACAGTTACGAGGAGTCACCGACGGGCGAGTTCGACCGCGTCGTTCTCGACCTCCCTGAGCCGTGGCGGGTCGTGCCGCGCGCCCGGGAAATCCTCGTGCGCGGTGGGATCCTGGTGGCCTATACGCCCTCCATCACCCAGGCGGTCCAAGTGCGAGAGGCCCTCGGCAGGGAATGGTTCGACCAGCGAACGCTCGAGGTCCTGCACCGCACATGGCACATCGAGGGGATGGCCGTCAGACCGGATCACCGTATGGTCGCCCACACGGCATTTCTCACCGTCGCTCGTTTCGCCGGGTGAACCCGCCCGTGGGGGCGTCAGGAGCGAATCAGGGCTCGACGAAGATGCACTCGCCGGGGCACTCCTCGGCGGATTCGAAGACGGCCTCGGCCAACTTGTCGGGGAAGTTGGCCAATCCTTCGGCGCCCTGGGGGTTGCCCTTGGCGGCGGCAAAGATCGTGTCGCCCTCCTTCACGTAGGCGAGACCGTCGTCGAGGAGTGTGAAGACATCGGGGGCGATTTCCTCGCAGAGTCCGTCACCGGTGCACAGGTCCTGGTCGATCCACACCTTCATGGTCGGGGTTCCCTTCGTTGGTTCGTGGTGTCCCGGGTGGCACCGTGCCACCCGTTGGCATGCAGGCTACACCCGTGGCCCAGCCGAGGGGTGAGCGGTCGGCCGAACCTCGGTACCGTGGGGGCATGTCCCTCTCCATCTTCGGCCCCACGGACGGACCGGGTCCCGACTTCCTCGAACTCGTGCGGCGAGCGGGAGCGCTCCCCGGGCCGGCGAGTTGGAGCGATGCGCTGGGCGTCCCCCACGCGACGACCTGCGTGGCGATGCGGTACGCCGACGGGGTGCTGATGGCCGGTGACAGGCGGGCGACATCTGGGAACTGGATCAGCCACCGTGAGATGGAGAAGGTCGTGCAGGCCGACCGGTTCAGCGGAGTGGCCATCTCGGGTGCGGCGGGACCGGCCATGGAGATGATCAAGTTGTTCGCACTGTCACTCGAACACTACGAGAAGATCGAGGGTCGCTCCCTCTCGTTGGAAGGCAAGGCGAACTATCTCTCGACCATCGTGCGCCAGAACCTCCCGGCGGCGATGCAGGGCATGGTGGTCGTCCCCTTGTTCGCCGGTTTCGAGCCGCGCGAAGGGGAGGGTCGCCTCTGGGACTACGACGCGACCGGAGGCCGCTACGAGGAGCGTGACGTGGTCACCGCGGGGAGCGGCAGCCTGCATGCGGGAACGGTCGTGAAGGTCGGATGGCGTCGGGCGATGACTCGTGACGACGCCGTGGTGCTTGCCTGCAGGGCGCTGTGGGAAGCCGCCGAGGCCGATTCGGCGACCGGGGGTCCGGACGTGTTGCGGGGCGTGTATCCCATCGTGGCCACCATCACGGCGGACGGCTGGAGAAGGCTCGACGACACTGAGCTCGCCAGGGTCTACGCCGCGATCGCGGAGGAGGTGCGGACGCGATGAGCATGCCGTTCTACGTTCCGCCCGAGCAGATGATGCGCGAGAAGGCCGACTTCGCGCGCAAGGGAATCGCCCGTGGCAAGGCGCTCGTCGCCCTCCAGTACGCCGATGGGATCGTGATCGTGGCGGAGAACCCGTCCACCTCGTTGCGAAAGATCAGCGAGATCTACGACCGTCTGGCCTTCGCCGGGGTGGGCAAGTACAGCGAGTTCGACCAGCTCCGGACCGCGGGCATCCGCATCGCCGACCTCCGCGGATACCAGTACTCGCGCCGTGACGTGGAGGGCAGGAGCCTGGCCAACGAGTACGCCCAATTCATGGGACAGCTCTTCACGCATGAGTCCAAGCCCCTCGAAGTCGAGATCCTGGTGGCCGAGGTGGGGGAGACGCCGGAGGGCGACAACCTGTTCCACATCACGTACGACGGAACCGTCGTCGACGAGAAGGTGTTCGCGGTGCTCGGGGGCGATGCCGAGGCCATTGCCGGACGCATGGCGGGTGTCACGGCCGATCTGGACCTCACGGCGGCAGTCCGTTCCGCAGCGGCGGCCCTGGCCGGACCCGAGCGACGTCTGGATGCGGACGACCTGGAGGTCGGGATCCTGCGTCGCGGCTCCGAGCGGCGTTGCTTCTCGCGCGTGGATGACGACCAGGTCGCCGCCTTGCTGGGGAACTGACACTCATCCACGCCGGTCGGGCGCTCGGTAGTGTTGATGCGCCATGCTCAGCGACGACGACAAGGTGGACCTGCGGGGTCCCGTTCCGAGTCTGCTCAAGGTGGTCCGCGATTGGTTCGTGGTCATCGCCGTCGCCGTAGGTTCGGCCCTCCTGGTGCGTTCCTTCGTCGTCCAGCAGTTCTACATCAGCGGTCCCTCCATGGAGCCCACCCTGTACTCGAACAATCGCGTTCTGGTGAACAAGCTGAGTTATCGGGTCAGGGAGATCCGTCGGGGCGAGGTGGTCGTGTTCGACAGGGTCCGGACCGAGGACGGAGTGGAGCAGCACGACGACCTCATCAAGCGCGTCATCGGGATGGGCGGGGAGGACATCGAGATCAAGGGTTGCGTGGTCTACATCAACGACCTGCCCCTCGCGGAGGCCTATCTCGGCGATGCCTATGCGTCGGAATCCGACCCCGTGAGGCGGTGTCGAGTGGTCGACCGTGCGAAGGAGACGATTCCCGAGGACGAGGTGTTCGTGATGGGTGACAACCGGGCGGAGTCCTTCGACAGTCGCAACTTCGGGCCGATCCCCGAGAGTCTCGTGGTCGGTCGGGCCTTCCTCGTGCTCTGGCCCTTCTCGGCCGTCGGCTGGCTCTGAATCGCAGCCCACGGTCCGTCGGGGACGCGGCTCGTATGCTGGAGGAGTGTTCAACCTCTCCGGCAGCGAGGTGCTCTTTCTTCTTCTTGCGGGTCTCGTGGTGCTGGGTCCGGAGAGATTGCCCGGGGTCGTGCGCAGGGCGGGGCGACTCTACGGCGATCTGAGGAGGGCTGCCGGCGGTGTCGAGCGCGAGTTGCGCGAGACCTTCGGCGAACCCGCGGCAGAGTTGAAGGACACGATGCGCTCTGCGGCCACTGTGTTCGGGGTTCCCGATGAGGAGCCGTCGCCCCCCATGAGACCCGAGCGCAGTGCCGCACCGGAGAATTCAGCCGAGCCCGACGACGGTGGGTCCGAAGATGGAGGGCGCGGGTGACCACGGTCGACACCGGGCAGGTGATGCCCATCGTGGAACATCTGCGCGAACTCCGGCGTCGCATCGTGCGGTCCATCCTCGCGGTGGGAGTGGCGGCAACGCTGATCATGGTCTGGTACGAGCACTTCAAGGACCTGCTCACAAAGCCCTACCGCGACCTGTGCGCGTCCGACCCCTCCTTCGGGTGCGACGGCTCGTTGTTCTCCCTGGG
>JBDLRG010000180.1:0-4827 GCA_039800125.1 Actinomycetota bacterium | reverse complement strand
CACGCCGGATTCGGTACGGGATCGATCGGGCACTGGAGGATGCCGCCGCGGGACGGTTCCTCGAGGTGCTGCGCGCCTCGGCGGACGATCCCCGCACCGGGGTGTACGTGGTGCGTTTCCTCGAGTCCATTCCCGGTGTCGGCAAGGTCGCAGCGCGGCGATTGGCCGCGGAGATGGGACATGACGGCTTCACCAGGGTGTGGGACCTCTCGGTGGCCGAACGCGAGGAACTCGTGGTGGCGCTGGAGGATGCGCCATGAGCGACCCGCTCATCATCATCGTCTCGGGACCCGGTGGTGCGGGAAAAGGGACCATCGTCGACACGCTGATGGCGCGTGACGCTCGTCTGTGGCTGAGTCGATCATGGACGACGCGGACCCAACGAGAGGGGGAGCCGGACGATGCCTACGTCTTCGTCGACCGTGACCTGTTCGTGAGGCGCATCGACGAGGACGGATTCCTCGAGTGGACGGAGTTCCTGGGCAACCTCTACGGATCCCCGCTCCCCGATGCCCGGGAGGGCCTCGACATCGTCCTCGAGATCGAGCTCCATGGAGCCCAGCAGGTCAAGGCCCAGCATCCCGAGGCTCTCCTGGTGTTCGTGCAACCTCCTTCACGGGAGGAACAGCAGCGGCGTCTTCAGCGCCGTGGTGACGCCGATGAACACGTCGTCGAGAGGCTCCGCAAGGCCGAGGAGGAGGAGGACCTGGGGTCCCGCCTCGCCGATGTCGTCGTGGTGAACGACGATCTGGATCGCGCCGTGGCCGAGATCGAGTCGATCATCGGTGCGGCCCGGGCGGCACGGAGGTAGCCTGCCAAGGCACTTCCGGAGGTTCCCATGTCCCGCCAGCACGACTCCATGATCCATCCCAGCGTCGAGAGCCTGCTGAGCCGCGTCGACTCGAAGTTCAGCCTCGTGACGCTGGCATCGTTCCGCGCCCGTCAGATCAACTCCTACTTCAATCACCTCGGCGCCGGCACGGGGAGCGACATCCCACCGCAGGTCTCCTCCGTTGCGCGCAAGCCACTGTCCATCGCGTTCGAGGAGATCGCCGCCGACAAGATCCAGCGGATCGAGAAGCAGGAAGTCGAGGAGCCCTCGGAGGAGGACCTCGAGGCGATCGAAGGTGTCGTCGAGGTGTCCGGCGAGGACGTCGACGCTCCCGCCGGAGACGAGTAGGAACTCCGGGCGACCCGTGTCGCTCGTGGCTCTCGCCGGGGCCCGCGTCGTCCTCGGCGTGTCGGGGGGAGTGGCCGCCTACAAAGCCGTCGATCTCTGTCGCCGGATGGTCGACGCGGGGGCCCACGTCTCGGTCATCCTCACCGAGGACGCCCATCGGTTCATCGGACCGGTGACGTTCTCCGCCCTCTCTTCCGAACCGGTTCACACGAGTCTGTGGGACGACGCGTCGCCCATCCCGCACACGCGCTTGGGTCAGGCGGCCGACGTCGTGGTCGTCGCTCCGGCGACAGCGCGTGTGTTGTCGGCGTACCGCACGGGCTACTCCCACGATCTGCTTTCCGCGACCCTCATCGCCACGAAGGCACCGGTGGTGATCTGTCCCGCAATGCACACCGAGATGTGGGAGAACGTCGCGGTTCAGGACAACGTCGTCGAGCTGAGGCGGCGCGGGACCGTCGTGGTGGATCCCGAGCACGGGCGTTTGGCAGGGGGGGATTCCGGTGCCGGTCGGCTCGCAGGACCCGAGGTGATCCTGGGAGCCGTCGCCGCGGCTCTGATGCCCGTCGGTGACCTCGCAGGCGTGCGCGTGCTCGTGTCGGCGGGCGGGACCCGCGAACCCATCGACGCCGTGCGCGTACTCGCCAACCGCTCCAGCGGGCGACAGGGCCACGCGATCGCCGAAGCCGCCCGGGCCAGGGGAGCACTGGTGACACTGGTGACCACGACCGAGCTCCCCGTGCCCGCCGGGATCGAGCGGATCGCCGTGGAGACCGCCAGCGAGATGTCCACGGCGATGATGGCCGGTGCCGCATCGGCGGATGTCGTCATCATGACGGCGGCGGTGGCTGATTTCCGCCCCGAGACGGTGGTCGAGGGCAAGTGGAAGAAGAGCGACGGCGCACCTGCCATCCGTCTGGTGCCCACCGAGGACATCCTCGCCCGGCTCGGCGAGACGAAGCGCTCGGGGCAGGTACTCGTGGGATTCGCCGCGGAGACCTCCGACCTGGTGGCCCGGGCCCGGGAGAAGCTGGTGCGCAAGAACCTCGATCTCGTCGTCGCCAACGACGTCTCCGCCCCGGGTGTGGGATTCGGGCACGACACGAATGCGGTGACCATTCTCTCGGCCTCAGGAGAGTCCCGGGAGGTGTCCCTGTCCTCGAAACACGACGTCGCCGGCGCCGTATTGGATAGCGTGTGCCGGGCACTCGCGGGGATCCGCCGCGGCTGACCCCCCGACATTCGACGACAAGGAGCAGCCGTGAGGAAATTCACGTTCACCTCGGAGAGCGTGACCGAGGGTCACCCCGACAAGATGGCGGACCAAGTGTCCGACGCGGTGCTGGACGCCCTCCTGGCTGTCGATCCTGACAGCCGGGTGGCATGCGAGACCCTCCTCACGACGGGACTGTGCATCGTCTCGGGCGAGATCACGACGGACGCCTACGTGGACATCCCCGTCATTGCACGCGAGACGATCAAGCGCATCGGCTACAACGATGCCTCGTACGGATTCGACGGGAACACGTGCGGAGTGCTCGTCGCCCTCGATGCCCAGAGCCCCGACATCGCCCAGGGCGTGGATGCCAGCGAGGAACTGCGCACCGGCGCAGCCAAGGACGAACTCAATCTCCAGGGTGCGGGCGACCAGGGGATGATGTTCGGTTATGCCTGTGACGAGACCACCGACCTGATGCCGTTGCCCATCTGGCTCGCGCATCGCATGGCGGAACGCCTCACCGAAGTGCGCAAGAGCGGTCTTGTGCCCTATCTCCGTCCCGACGGCAAGACCCAGGTGAGCTTCCGCTACGAAGACGGTCGTCCCGTCTCCCTCGAGAGCGTCCTCATCTCCACACAGCACAGGGACGGCGTCAACCGTGAGACCGAGATCCGTCCGGATCTCATCGAGCAAGTCATCATGCCCTCGATTCCCGAACAGTTCCTCGACGACAACCCCTCGATCTACGTCAATCCGACGGGCAAGTTCGTCCTCGGCGGCCCCCACGCGGACACGGGACTCACCGGGCGCAAGATCATCGTCGACACCTACGGCGGCATGGGTCGCCACGGTGGCGGTGCATTCTCGGGCAAGGATCCCTCCAAGGTCGATCGTTCGGCCGCTTACGCGGCTCGTTGGGTCGCCAAGCACGTGGTCGCCAGTGGCGCGGCCACGAGGTGCGAGGTCCAGGTCGCTTATGCCATCGGTATGGCCCAACCCGTGAGCATCCTCGTCGAGACCTTCGGAACGCACACCGTGTCCGAGGAGTCCATCGAGGCGGCCGTGCGCAGTGTCTTCGACCTCCGTCCCGCGGCGATCGTGCGTGACCTCGACCTGAAGAGGCCGATCTATTCCCGCACCGCGGCGTACGGCCATTTCGGTCGCAACGAGCCCGGCTTCACCTGGGAACAGTTGTCGCGTCTCGCCGATTTCACGGCGGCCGTCGGACTCTGACGGACCAAACGGCGTCCGTCGCGTCGGTGGTGCCCGACGTCTCGGGTCTCGACAGGGTCTTCGACTACGCGATTCCCCCCGCGCTCGTGGGTGCGGCTCGTCCGGGCTGTCGGGTGAGCGTGCCCCTTCACGGCCGGGCCGTGAAGGGTTGGATCGTTGCGGTGGGTTCACGGGAGGAGCTCGCGCTCGACCATGTGGTTCCCGAGAATCTGGTCGAGATCTCCTCCGTGTCGGGTAGGTCGGTGGACGCCGCACTCCTTCCCTTGACGGCGGAAGTGGCTCGACGTTGGCGTGGGCCGCGTCGCGCCGTGCTCGCATCGGCATCGGCTCCGCGCGTGCGATCCCGCCCGGCGTCCTCGCGTCGCTCGCACCCTCCCGCGAAGACGGGGCGGAAGGCGTCCGCCTTCGAGACATTCCTCGAGGCGGGTGGGGGCGTGGTCCACGTCGCTCCGGGGGCGTCCGTGCTCACCCTTGCGGTGGAAGCCGCGGCTCACGGTCCCGTGCTCGTGGTCTGTCCGACCCACCGGATGGCCCGATTGGGTGCGGCGTGGTTGCGTCGAGCGGGTCTGACCACGGCGGAGGTTCCCGACGAGTGGGAGCGCGCGGAAGCAGGCGTCGATGTGGTTGTCGGCGCGCGGTCGGCGGTATGGGCGCCCTGCCCCGGCATGCGCACGGTCATCGTCGTCGACGAGCACGACGACGCCCTGAAGGAGGATCGAGTGCCGGCCTGGGACGCCGCATCGGTGGCCGTTCTGCGGGCCGAGTCACTCGCCGCGGCCTGGATTCTGGCCAGCCCGGTCCCGTCCGCTCGTGCGATGCGTCAAGCGGGCAGTCGGGTGTTCATTGCTCCGGGTGGGTGGCCTCATGTCGTCGTGGAAGACCTCAACGGACTCGGGGCACCCGGCTCCCTGCTCGGTTCCCACCTCCTCGCCGAGTTGGGACGTAGCGACTCCACCGTGGCCTGCGTTCTCACCACCACGGGAGGCGCGCGGCTGCTCGTGTGCGACGCCTGCCGGTCGGTACAGCGTTGTCGCGAGTGTGCTGCGGCGCTCGCTCTCGACGAGGGAGGCACTCTCCGTTGTCCCCGGTGCGCGGAGGCCCACGGGGGTGTCTGCACGGTGTGTGGGCGCGGGAAACTCCGCACACTGCGCGGCGGCCACGCTCACCTCGGCCGTGAGGTGGAGCGCTCGACGGG
>JBDLRG010000179.1:0-3541 GCA_039800125.1 Actinomycetota bacterium | reverse complement strand
GCGCGGGGCCATGGCCGATTCTCTGCGCATCCCCATCGCCCTGTTGCGACAGGTGCGCGACGTGCTCGCCGATCCGTCGCTCGCCGCGTCGCTCGGCCAGGGTGCTTCGGCCACGGTGCGCAGCCTGCGCACCCAGCTTCTCGAAGCCGATGCGGCGCGCTCGCCGCTGTGGGTCGAGCGCTCCCTTCGCCGCCGCATCCTCACGACGTCGGCGCCCTACGCCGGCGTGCGCGAGGCCTCCCGCATGCTCGGAGGCCGCATCAACACCGGATTCGTCACGGCTGTGGCCCAGGCGGCCGGCGACTACCACTCGCGACTCGGCGCGCCGGTCGAATCCCTGCGCGCCTCGATGGCGGTGAGCACGAGGACCGAGGACAGCGGAGCGAACGCCTTCACCCTCGTGCGCATGCTGGTTCCGACCGGTGAGATGCCCTTCGCCGAGCGGTTCGCCGCCGTCAACGAGGCCGTCGAGGCGGCCCGCACCCGCGACGAGCAGGGCTCCCTGGACGCCATCGCGGGACTCGCCGCGTTCCTGCCCACCTCGGTCGTCACCCGCATCGCGAGGGCCCAGGCCGAGACCGTCGACTTCGCCACCTCGAACGTGCGCGGAGCGGGCGTCCCTCTCTACGTGGCGGGAGCCCTCATGCTCTCGAACCATCCGGTGGGGCCGCTGGCGGGGGTGGCGGTGAACGTGACCCTCATGTCGTACATGGGCAACCTCGACGTGGGAATCCACGTCGACGAGGCCGCGGTGCGCGAACCCGAGCTCCTGCGCGAGTGCGTCGACGGGGCATTCGGGGAATTGTGCACCTTCGCACCGACACGTGACGGCGAGGGTTCGTCCACCCGGCCGAAGAGGCGTTGGCGGCGCAGACGCGCCCGGGACTGAGGGTTCGAGCCGACGCGGTCAGTCGGCGTCGACGACCGGCACGGCCTGCAGGAGCAACGAGCGCAGGTCGAGGAGGAGGTCTCCCACCTCGACGGAGGTGACGAGTTCCCGACGGAGCATCTCGGCGAGGGCCTTGTCGATGACGGCGATCGCCTCGGTGACGACGGATTCGCGGGTCTCGATCATGGTGGTTCTCCTCTCGCGAGTTCGCCCGTCCCGTGCGACACGGTCCCGGCTGCTCTCGGCTCAGCGTACCCATGCCCCGGGTCCCGCCACGGGCATGCGCGAGCCGGGAGCGATGGTTCTTTTCCACAGGTGGGAGGCCTTCGAGTGCGGTCCGGCGGCGACATAGGGTCGCGACATGGAATTCACGCACGCACACACGGTGGTCACGGGGTCGGCGAACGGTATCGGGGCCGCCCTGGCCCGCCGCTTTCACGACGCAGGGGCGCGGGTGGTGCTCGCCGACCGCGACACGGCGGGGATCGTCGCACTCGAGGCCGAACTCCTCGCCCGGCGGCCCGATTCGGCATTCGCCGTGACCGCCGACGTGGGCACGCGCGAGGGGAACATCGCCCTCATCGACGCCGCCCGGGAACGCTTCGGGTTCATCGACCTCTTCTTCGCCAATGCCGGCGTGGCCGTCGGCACCGACCTCGCCTCCACCGACGAGGCCACGTGGGAGACGGCCATGAACATCAACCTCCACGCCCATCGCTGGGCGGCCGCGCACTTGTTGCCGGACTGGCTGGCCGCCGGCCGCGGCCACTTCTGCTCCACCGCCTCGGCGGCCGGCCTGCTCTCCCAGATCGGCAGCGCCACCTACAGCGTCTCCAAGCACGCCGCCGTCGCCTTCGCCGAGTGGCTCTCCATCACCTACGGCGACCGCGGCATCACGGTCACCTGCCTGTGCCCCCAGGGGGTGAACACCAACATGCTCAACCCTCCCGGCGCCGACCGCGGCATCGACCGGCGTGGCGGGGACGTCGTGCGGGCCGCCGGAAACGTGCTCGAGCCCGCCGAGGTCGCCGACATCGTCCATGACCACGTGGTCGCGGGCCGATTCCTCGTGCTCCCCCACCCGGAGGTGCACGTCTACGAGCAGCGCAAGGTGGAGGACCGCGACCGCTGGCTCGCCGGCATGCGCAAGCTCCAGGCCCGCATCTTCGGCGCCTGATCCCGTGTCGTCCCCCGGTGGGGGGTCTCATAGGATGACGACATGTCCAGCACCAACAACTCCGTCGTCATCGTCGATGCCCTGCGCACGCCCGTCGGGCGCCGCGGGGGCGGCCTGTCCACCCTCCATCCCGCCGAGACGCTCGGACGCGTGCAACGGGCACTCATCGACCGCGTCGGCATCGACCCCGCACTCGTCGAGCAGGTCGTGGGTGGCAACGTCAGCCAGGTGGGCGAACAGAGCTTCAACGTCACGCGCACCGCGTGGTTGGCCGCCGGTCTTCCCCTCTCCACGGCGGCCACCACGGTCGACACGCAGTGCGGATCCTCCCAACAGGCGACCGGCCTCGCCTCGTCGCTCATCGCCGCCGGCGTCGTCGATGTCGCCGTGGCCTGCGGTGTCGAGGCCATGAGCCGCGTGCCGATCGGGGCGAACTCGCGCAAAGAACTCGGTCTCGGGGTGCCGATCCCCAAGACCTACTTCGAGCGCTACGAGATGACCTCCCAGTTCGAGGGCGCCGAGCGCATCGCCGACAAGTGGGGCATCACCCGCGAGGACACCGACCGTTTCGGATTCGACTCCCAGCAGCGCGCGGCCCGCGCCTGGAACGAGGACCGCTTCGCCGGCCAGTACATCGCGCTCGAGACCCCGGAGGTCGATGAGGAGGGTCGCGAGACGGGTCGCATGCGCACCGTGGCGCGCGACGAGGGAATGCGCGAGACCACGCTCGAGAAGCTCTCGACCCTCAAGCCCGTCGCCCGCCCGGACGGCGTCCACACCGCGGGCAACTCCTCGCAGATCTCCGACGGCGCCGCCGCCATCATGATGATGTCGGAGACCCGTGCCGCCGAGCTCGGCCTGAAGGCCCGGGCCCGCATCGTGGACACCTGCCTCGTCGGGGTCGATCCGGTGCTCATGCTCACCGGCCCCATCGATGCCACACAGCGCCTCCTGCAGCGCAACAATCTCGGCATCGACGACATCGACGTGTTCGAGATCAACGAGGCCTTTGCCTCGGTGGTGCTCGCCTGGGCGAAGGAGGTCGGTGCCGACCTCGAGAAGACGAACCCGAACGGCGGCGCGATCGCGCTCGGGCACCCGCTCGGGGGCACGGGCGCTGTTCTCGTCACGAAGGCCCTCTACGAGCTCGAGCGCACGGGCGGCCGATACGGCCTCATCTCGATGTGCTGCGGTGGCGGACTCGGCACGGGAACACTCATCGAGCGCCTCTGATCCCTCGCCACGGCGCGCACACATCGCGTCGATGACCTCGCACCGCGAACCCCGGGCCTGCGTGCCCGGGGTTCGCGCGTTCGGGGTCTCGATGCTGATCGTCGTGTCGGCGGGTTGCACGGCGTCCCCCGTCGACTCCGACGGGCGCGGACTGCGGGCCGTCGTGTCCTCGGTGGTCGACGGCGACACCATCGTGGTGCGGGCCGGCTCGCGCCGCGAGACCGTGCGCTTGATCGGCATCG
>JBDLRG010000178.1:0-3334 GCA_039800125.1 Actinomycetota bacterium | reverse complement strand
GCGAGAGCATCGGCGAGGGCGACGAGCGAGGGATGTTCGGCCGAGGTTCCCGCACCCGGGAACAGGACGACGCCCCGTGGGCTCATCGTGCGGCGTCGAGCAGGATGCGGCGTGCCTCGGTGATGTCGGAGATGACGCCACTCGCCGCGGTGGCGTTGCCGCCGTGGTCGGGATGCGCCCGCCGCATGCTGTCGCGGAAGCGGGCCATGATCTCGCGTCGCGTCGGCGCCACCGTGCCGCCCGGGAAGCCGAGGATGTCGAGGGCCCAGGCGCGCGGATCGGCGAGGGCCGAGATGGACGACGCGCCCGACCCGGCGAGGTACGACACGAACGAGGCCCCGAGAGGACCGCGCCACGTGGAGGCGCGGCGCAACACCGGCACGAGGGCACGGCGCACGGGATCGTCGAGACGTTCGAGTGCGTAGACCGCGCCGAGCACTTGCTGCAGCGGCGTGCCGCTCGGCCGCAGGTCGAAACCGACGTCGTCCCCGTCGGCCACGAGCCGGTGCACCGAGTGGGTGAGACCGTGGCGGTCCACCTGGAAACGGTGCTGGAGGCGGGGCTGCACCACCCGGGAGCCGCGCTCGACCTCGGTGAGCAGACGGGAGATGTCCGGATGAAGGTCGTCCTCGACGCCACCCATGTGGGCCGCCATCACCGCGCCGAGCAGCACGCCCCCGTACCCGGGCAGGGGATCCACGGGAAGAACGAGATGGCCGAGCGCGAGACGCCGCGTGGGTGCGATCGGCCGGGAATGGAAAATCTCGAGCTCGGCGAGCAGCACGATTCCGAACCTACCCCGACGCACCCCGTTCCTATCCTTGGCCCTGCATCACGAGTGCGTCGGCTCCCGCGGCCGGCGCCAGCAACCGAGCCGGGCCGGCCACGGTGCTTGCACACCGCGGCGGACCCCAGTCCGCCCCGGGGTGGATGCGGCACCGAAGGGCGCACAAGCACGGTCGGTCCCCGAATGAGAGGGCACCGACATGCCAAAGACACCACGACGATTCACCAACCCGTACCCGATGCCCGACGTGTCACGGTTCGCCCTGCATCTCGATCGGGCCGCGATCGATGAGGTGTGCCACCACACCCACTGGATCCCCAACTTGAAGGGCTTCACCCGGAGGTTCTTCAGCAAGAACTACCCGGGATGGGACATCGGGGCCATGATGGCCGTCTTCACCGCCGCCGGGGTGCTGGTGCGCGACGGCAAGGGTTCGCCCTTCGGCGGACGGTGCCACTGGAAGGTACGCACCCTGCACTTCACCTCGCACGAGGACTTCCTCGTCGAGTGGGACACCGACGCCAAGGACGACGGGCATTTCTTCTGGGATGGGAAGCGCGACGACGCTGCGACATACGACGGGAATGACGGTGATGCCGCCGAGACCGCGGGCGGTCCGGTCGACGCGGGCGGCGGGGTCGGGTCATTTGCGGTCGAGGGAAGCCAGATCCCCTTCGGTGACGAGGAAGCGATGATCGAGTTCGCCACCAGCCTGTTGCGCATGATGGCCCCCCGCCCGCGGCGACCCCACGATCCAGATGACATCTGACCGGTTTCGGGAATCGGTCAGTCGGGGCTCACGTGGCGGGCGAGGAAGTCCTCGCTCGCTGCGTGCTCGCGCGCGATGTTGACCGGGTCGCGGAATCCGTGGCCCTCGCCCGCGAACACCTCGAGTTCGGGTCGGCCGCCTGCCGCGACGAGGGCATCGCGCAGGCGCAGGGAGTGGACGAGGGGCACGATCGGGTCGGCATCCCCGTGCAGGAGCAGCACCGGCACGGAGGCCAAAGCCGAGGCACGCGTGTGCACCGAGCGCTCCTGCAGCACGGGATCGTCCGCGTCGCAGGCCCCCACGAGACGCGGCACGTAGTGCGTCTCGAACGGGTCGACGCCATGGGCGAGTTCGCCGAGGTCGACGACCGGATACGCCGCCACCACGGCAGCGACGAGTTCCGGCGCGCGGGCGGCGGCCGCAAGCACCGTGAGCCCTCCCGCACTCGACCCCATGAACACGGTGCGCTTCGCGTCGATGCCGAGCATCGCCTGCAGCGAGCGTGTGTTCGCCACCGTGTCGGCGGCGTCGACGTCTCCCCAGCCGCCCTCGAGAGCAAGAGCAAAGGCGCGTCCGTGACCGGTAGAGCCGCGGGAATCGACGACGGCGACCGTCCATCCCCGCGACGTCCACCAGGCGAGGCGCGGACGGAACGTCACCTGCCACTGGTCGGTCGGTCCGCCGTGCACCCACACGATGAGACCGCCGTGGGGGGCGGGCGACCGGTAGAGGCGAGCCGGGACGGGCCCGGCATCGCCGGGAAGACGCACGCACTCGGGCTCGACGAGATCCGTGTCGTGGGGCGCCCACGCGTCGCGGCCGGGGTCGGCGAGCACGGTGCGGGCAAAGTCGGCTGCGACGTCGTAGGCGACGAGTTGTGTCGGGGTGCGCGCCCCGGTGCGCAGTGCGGCGAGGACTTCCCCCTGCCACGAGAGGCACCCGTGGACGGCCCGAGCGACCCGGCGTCGTTCGTCGGTGCGACGGTCCCACACCCACAACGACCCGAACCCCTCCTCGTTGCGGGTGTAGGCGACGCGGGTGCCGTCCGGGCTCGGGCACCACGTGCGTTGACCCGGCCCCCATGTCGGTCCGCCGTGCTCGGCATCGTCATCGAGCAGAGTGCGTCGGGGCACGACCTGATCGGCCTCGATAACGACGTTCATCGTGCCGTTCTCGTCGCTGAGATGGCCCCACGTGCGTCCGTCGATCGTGGAGCGCGGCTGTTGCACGGCGACTCCCGCCACGGGTGGAGACGGCCAGACCGTGCTCGTCGTCCACGGCATCTCCGGTCTCGTCCACACGTGGGCGCGGGGGCCACCGGCTGCATCGGCGTCCATGAGGAAGCCGTCGGTCACCCCCTGGACGAGGTGACGCTTCCCGCCCCCGATGTCGGCGCGCCACAGTTCGCACCAGTCGGCGACTGCATGCAGCACGGCTCCCGTCGCATCGGCCGAGGGCGTCGACCAGGAACGCGCGGTGTCGAAGGCCGTGTGCTCAATGCGAATGGGTGCATCCTCTGCGAGATGGACGGAGACGATGCCCGCATCCCGGGTGACCACGTGCACCGTGTCACCGGACGGCGACCACGTGTGACATCCGCCCGACAGTCCTCGCGGTGTGATCGGCGCTGGATCGGCGAGCAGCTCGACCGGGTCGCCGCCCCCCGCCGGCCACATGACGAGTCGGGTGCGCGTCTCGCCCGCGGCGCGCTCGACGAGGACGGCCGACACCCACCGTCCGCCGGGGCGTACCAATGGGTCCCCCACTTCGTCGCCCGG